>JANXOQ010000462.1 GCA_025357775.1 Ferruginibacter sp.
TTCCCTTTAGCATAACATTTTACATCAGGCTCATGCAAGCTATAAATTTTATTAGGACTGTCTCGTTTTTGTGCTAGTACTTTTTGGAACAACTCAATATCAACGCCATAGTGTAAAGTATCCATTGGGCTTAGCTTTCGTTCTACATCTCTTACAAGCCTGCCTGCAATAGTTTTTTTTTGTTTGCTTTTCTTGCTAATTTATACCCATTTTTTCTTTTCTTAAAGCGTTGTAATTGACTTAATTTTTTTAGCTCTTTCCCATAAGTTTGATGTAGTACAATACCTGCATTTGCTGCAATAGAAATAGTTTTTGTTATAATCTTTTTATACAATTTATCGTCGGTAGGATAGGTGATATTTTTCTCCTGAAAGGTCGTATCTAAGCTTATTGTTTTACCAAAATTATCGTCGTCATTTTTTTTGCTTAAATTAATGCTTTCTTTTAAAATAAGCTGCATACCTTCTTCCCCAATTCGTTTTCTACCAACCTATTTTTTTATTTTCTAAAGTTGGTAAAAGTTTAATAATATTTTACCATGCTTGTTGTCATTTATCAATATCTATAAATACAACCTTAACGGAATAATTGTGTTCGTTAGTCATCTCAAAATCCTTTTTATCTTGGAAAGTAAGTAATTCCTTTATAAATTTTACCAGAATTTGAAATAAATAGCAATGTATTACCTTAAGGTTATCACCCAATTCTTTTAAAATTAATTTTATTTTTTTAGCATCTTTTACACTAAGATTGATATGTCACAAATCAGTTTTTTTTTTTGCATAAAAAACTTACTATTTACTAAACGGTTAATATAATCTAGAACTTTTTTATCAATTATTGATTAATAAATTTTATTGAGCAGGAAATTTAGTCATATCCAAATAAAATATTTCCCAAGTATGCCCATCAAAATCCTCTATGCTGCGCTGCTGCATAAAGCCATAATCTTTCATTTCGGTTGGCTCTACACCGCCTGCTTTTAAGCCACTAGCCATCATATTGTTCACTTCGCCTATACTATCCATTGATAATGAAAAAAGGGCTGCAATATTAATTTTAGTATCTGCAATGGGTTTTGTAGCAAAGCCTGTAAATTTTTCGTGAGTCATTATCATCACAAAAATGTTATCGCACCACACCATACATTTTCCTGTTTCGTCAGAAAATTGAGGGTTGTTTGTAAAACCCAAAGCGGTATAAAAATCCATAGACTTTTGAAGATTTTTTACAGCTAGATTGATAAAAATTTGTTTTGGCATAATTTGATTTTTTGCATAATAAAGATAAAGCAATAATTAAATTATTGCTGAAAATAAACTGATGCGAAAGATAGTTTCTTTAAAGGTTGGTAAAAACTTTTATTACATTCTAATTCTTTTCTCGCTTCTATCTATTGCATCTTCTACTGCACTATAAAAGTCTAATAAAGTTCTACTGCTTGGCTTAGCCCGGATAGAAATGAAAATAGGCGAGGAACGAGACTATTGCAATGGATAGCCGGATACCAATGTTCATTAAAGTATGCAATGCTCATGCTTCTAATTTTCCTCCATCATATCAAAGGAGTAATACATTTAAAAAATTTAAGCCAAAAGCATTATTAATTATTCATTACAAAATTATCAATTATTAATTACAAAGGGTCTACATCTACCACTACCTGCACGGCTTTAAATTTTTGCTCTACATTTAATAAGTTAATGTGGTTGCGAATTACTTTTTTATAGCTGCCGCTCATGCCTACTTCTTTGGGTAATTTTATCATAAGCTCCATCAGGTACATATTGCGAAGCCGCCCTACCACTGGGGCTGCGGGGCCTGTAATGTATTGTTTTAAATCTTGCGCAAGTAGTGCTGCTAGCTTGTGAGATGCGGTTTCTACGGTTTCTTTGTCTCTATGTTTCATGGTTATTTTTACCATGCGGCTAAATGGTGGATAGAAAAATTCTTTGCGTTTGTCTATTTCAAAATCGTATAGTTGTTTGTAATCGTGCTGCTGTACAAGTAGCAATATTGGGTGCTTTACGTTTACGGCTTGTATTATTACTTTGCCTTGCTCATGCTTGCGTCCTGCCCTGCCACTTACTTGCTCCATTAGTTGAAATGCTCTTTCGTTTGCTCTAAAATCTGCAAAACTCAGCAGCCCATCTGCATCTAACACTCCTACGAGATTTACTTTTTCAAAGTCCAAACCTTTTACCACCATTTGTGTGCCTACTAAAATATCGAGGCGATGTTGTTCAAATAAATGTATCAAGTTATCATGTGCTGTTTTGCCACGCACACTATCTACATCCATACGTGCTATGCGAAATTTTGCAAAATCATTTTCTAATTGCTCCTCAATTTTTTCTGTACCAAAGTTTTTTTCTAACCAAGTGGTAGTGCCGCATGCAGGGCATGTAACTAATTTTGGATAGGTGCTGCCGCAATAATGGCAATGCAATTTATTGCTGTATTTATGTAGCGTGAGTGATACATCGCAATGCGTACATTGAGGCAAATGCCCGCATGTGCCACATATCATGTAAGGGTTGTAGCCTCTTCTGTTTTGAAATAATATTACTTGCTTATTAGCTTCCACCGTTTTTTGTATGGCTTCTTTTAGCTGTGGGCTTATCATTACTTTGCCCTTTTCTTTTTGCACTACTTGGGTGGTGTTTATTATGTTTATGGCAGGTAATTTTATGCCACCAAAGCGCTCATTCAATTCTACCAAACCATATTTTTTTTGCTTGGCATTGTAGTATGTTTCTAGCGATGGCGTTGCACTTCCTAATAATATTTTTGCATTAAACAATGAGCCATAAAAAATAGCAGCATCTCTTGCATTGTAGCGTGGTGCAGGGTCTTGTTGTTTGTAAGATGTGTCATGTTCTTCATCTACTATCACTAATCCTAAATTTTTAAAAGGCAAAAACAATGAACTTCTTGCGCCCAATATTATTTTTATTTCACCTGTTCGTATTTTGTTCCACAGTTCTACCCTTTCTTGGTTGTTAAATTTAGAATGATAAATGGCAATATTGCCACCAAAGTGTTTTTGTAATCGGCGAATAATTTGTGCGGTTAAAGCAATCTCTGGCAGAAGGTATAATATTTGCTTGCCTTGTACAAAATATTCTTCTATTAATTTTATGTAAAGTTGAGTTTTGCCACTGCTTGTGACGCCATGTAGTAAGCACACATTTTTTTGAGTAAATATTTTGCTAACTTCTGCTAGTGCATTTTGTTGTGCAGGGCTTAGTTCAAAATTGATGTCTATAGATTTTGGTAATGTTTTAATTCTATCTACACTTCTTTTTTCAGCTATTAAAATATTTTTATCTACCAAACCCTTTATTTGTGCAGGTGTAGCGCCTGCTTTTTTTAACAAGGCTGTTTGAGATACTTCGCCTTCTGTTTTATTTAAGTACAAAAAAGCTAGCAATAATTCCATTTGTTTTGGCGCTCCTTTCCATTCGTTTAGCAATGGCGCAAGGGCTTCTTCATTTGTATATTGGTGATGAAGTATGATGTATGTTTCTTTTTTTACTTTGTATTTTTCAGAAAGGTCTTCTCGTATATAGCAAACATTTTTTTCTATTAGTTTTTTTATTACAGGATACACATGTGTAGCATCTAGTACTTGCTGCACTTCAGTAATACTTAGTTCTATTTTTAATTGCAAAGCCTCTGCTATTAAATATTCTTCATCGCCGAGGTCAGCAAAATCTTCGCCGTATGGTTCGTTGTAAATTAAAACTGTTTCGCTACTTAGTTTAAAATTGGCTGGCAAAGCTGCAGCCATTACTTCTCCTTCGCTACACATGTAGTATTCGCTCATCCACTGCCATAGCTGCATTTGCTGTGGGTATACAAGCGGTGCATCGTCCAATATATTTAAAATATTTTTTGTTTTGTATTCTGGCTTTGTGGTAATAATTTTTTTTATAAGCCCTGCATATTTTTTATTTTTTCCAAAAACAATTTCTGCTCTACAACCTACATGCGCTTGTGCAAGCAAGTACTCAGGCAATGCATACGTGTACACATTTGGTAGTGCAAGCGGAAGAATTATTTCTGCCCAATGTGTAGGCTGAGGTTCATTAAAATTTATTTCGTTTTCTTGCATTTTTATTTTTACTAGAAGATATTTTTTTACCGAATAGCTGTAAAATTACAAATTGTAATAGATGCCACAAAACCACAGTTTTTTATTTTTCTTTCCAAAAAAGTTTGTAGTAAAGTAAAAAACCTTATCCTCTAGACGAAACCTTTATTTATTCAATTTAGAAATGACTTTAATTTTATATCCAATGTTGATAACCTTGATAAAATTTTAAAATCAATTGTTTTTAATTCATTTGTTTGGTAATATTCATACAATTTTATTGCTTTATTGCAAATGTTTTTATTATGACCTATTTTTTTTGCATACTCAAACAATATATCTCCAACAAGTTTTATTTGAATATTTGTAAACCCATATTTATTTTCAAGAATATTTACGATTTCGGTATCATCAATTTTTAGAAGCTCTGCTAATGTTAAATAGTGTGTATTAGAAATTTTTTTAGACAATGCATCTTTTCAAATTTATTAATATTTTGTTATAGGTCTAATACTATAATTTTTGATAATACCTTTTCTTCAAAATATTGAAAGCATATCTGTTTGAGATTCTAAATAATCATTTCTTTGTTCCATCTTTTAAGTATTTGCAAGTGATTTATTTTTTAAAATCAGATAATATTGCCGTAAAAATTCCTCTTTCTCGTTTTTTAAAAATTGCTTTCCAGTTGCCGTTGTATTTTATTAAAGAAGGTATTTGCATTTCACCAAATTTTGTCATTTCTACTTCCATTATTACTTTAAAATCGTACACAGCTGCATCATAACTTAAAGTATAATTTCTTGCTACTACATCGTAAGTGCTATCGTTAAACCAAGTGGTCATTTCATCTACCACTACTGTACCTCTTTTATTTTCTTTTACTTTTTGCTTAAATACGTAGCAGTCATTATTATTGTGTCTTTCCCAATCTATTTGCATATCATAACTATCTGCAATATCGTCATCATAGATTGCAGTTTTTCCGCTCATAAAGGGTAGCCCTTTTATTTTTTTTCCAGGGTTAAAAAAAAGCATTTTTAGCTGTTGTTTGTGTTTTTCCACCCCACTTTTACCAGTAGTAGAAAATTCTACACCTTTTACAGTATTCGTTTCTCCACATATATTTCCTTTTGTAAAAAAAAGAGACGCATACATATTTGCAGTGTAGTAGTTAAATTCTTTTGTATCTGTATACATATCTCCTGTAACTATTTCATCAATTACTTCCATTGTTCTACAACCATTTTTTATCGTTTGTGTTGTATGGCTAAACAGGGATGCTGTATTATTTCCTTTTTTATCAACCATTCTTATATCATTAATTGCATTAAAATGTATTACATGAAGATTGCGAAATGCCTTATAAAAACTAGTATCATTTTTTATACGAGTAATAAAAGCAGGTACGTTTAGTTTATTACTTACTACAACATTGGCAAGCGTTATTACTTTATTGCCTACATTAATTAATGTATCTTTTTTTACTTGAGCTATTAAAGTGAAGTGAGAACAAGCGAAATACACACCAATTAAAAAAT
>JANXOQ010000508.1 GCA_025357775.1 Ferruginibacter sp.
GTACAAGAAATAGTAGAAAAATTCTTTGGTAAAAAACCAAACAGAGGAGTGAATCCAGATGAAGTTGTAGCAATAGGTGCAGCTATACAAGGTGCGGTTTTGAGTGGAGATATTAAAGATGTATTGCTACTAGATGTAACGCCACTAAGCCTTGGTATTGAAACGATGGGTGGTGTAATGACAAGATTGATTGATAGTAATACAACAATTCCTACAAAAAAATCAGAAACATTTAGTACCGCAAGCGATAACCAACCTGGTGTGCAAATACATGTATTGCAAGGTGAGCGACCAATGAGTTCTCAAAATAAAAGCCTTGGTACTTTTAACCTAGATGGAATACCACCTGCACCAAGAGGAGTGCCACAAGTAGAAGTAACATTTGATATAGATGCGAATGGAATATTACACGTGAGTGCAAAAGACAAAGGCACAGGCAAAGAACAAAAAATAAGAATTGAAGCAGGAAGCGGTTTGAGCAAAGAAGAGATTGAAAAAATGAAAAACGAAGCTAAAGCAAACGAAACTTCTGATAAAGCCGAAAGAGAAAAAGTAGATAAAATAAACCAAGCAGATAGTTTGATTTTTCAAACAGAAAAACAACTGAAAGAGTTTGGCGAAAAAATACCTGCTGAGAAAAAAGCGCCAATAGAAGCGGCACTTGAAAAATTGAAAGAAGCACATAAAACACAAGATGTAACACAAATAGATGCAGCTAGTGCAGAAATGAATGCAGCTTGGGCTACTGCTAGCGAGGATATGTACAAAGACACACAGACTAACCCTGAACAACAAGGTGCTGAGCAAGCAGGTGCACAACCACAAGGAGCAGATGCTAATGAAAATGTTACTGATGCTGAGTTTGAAGAAGTAAAATAATATTTTTTATAAATTAATAAAATGCCTCGAAAAATTTCGAGGCATTTTATTTTCAGACCATTACGTTCTACATTACTATAAATTTAACAAAATTTAATTGCTTTTTACTTTCGAATGACAAATTTGTGAACTTATTGAAAGAATTTTACATTCTTAAATAGTGATTATGAAAAGAATAATTTTATCCTGCATATTTTTAAGTATAATTTTTTCAATAACCCATACCCAAGCTCAAGACAGCACTGCATCAAAATCATTATGGGAAGTAGTAGTAACAGGGCAATATCAACCACAATCGTTAAAAAATGCGGTATATCAAATTAAGACAATAAATAGTGAGCGCATAAAAATTAGTGGTGCCACAAATGTGCAACAAGTTTTAAATACGCAGCTGGGTTTTAGATTTAGCAATGATAATATTTTAGGAACGGATGTACAGATAAATGGAATGAGCGGTAGAAGTGTAAAAATATTATTAGATGGCGTACCAATGCTTGATAGATTTGACCAACGAACAAGCCTTAGCCAAATAGATATAAATACTATCGAAAGAATTGAAATTATAGAAGGGCCAATGGCAGTATCATTTGGTACAGATGCAATGGCAGGTGTAATAAATATCATTACTAAAAAAAATAATAAAAATAAATTATCTGTTACCGCAAGGTTGCAAGAAGAAACTGCTGGAAAAGAATATTACACTTTTGGTTATAAAGGCGTGCACACCCAAAATATAAATATCGGTGTAAATAAAAATAATTTGAACATTGCTACAGGCATTACTCACAATAGCTTTGAAGGCTTTGGGGGGGATGAATTTGGAAGAAATAAAACTTGGTTACCCAAAGAACAATTTTTGGGCAATGCTAAAATTGGTTATGCTAAAAATAAACTTGATATTTATTACAGACTTGATGCTATGACGGAATTATTGAAAGATAAAAATACAATCAACTTCGATAATGCAAGAGCCAAAGACCAATTTTTTACAACCAATAGATTCATGCATCAGCTACAAAGCAATGTTCGTTTTAATGAAAGATGGAAACTAAATTCAGTATTAGCTTATACCGATTTTAAAAGAAGTACGGTAACAAAAGAAGTAAATTTTGAAAACAATACGAACGTTCTAAGCCTTGGAGATGGAGAGCAAGACATATCTACGCTTAATAGTTTTACAATAAAAAATACAGTGCAATATTTTGCAGCTAATAATATTTCAGTACAAGCAGGTATAGATGTAAATCACGAAAAAGCTAGTGGACAAAGGATTGTAGGCACCCCAGTTATAAATGATTATGCTTTTTTTATTTCATCTGAGTTTAAACCTTCTTTAAAAATAAATATTAGGCCAGGGTTTAGAATAATAAAAAATAGTGTGTACAATGCTCCTCCTATTATTCCATCTATCAATACAAAATTTTCAATTAATAAAAATATAGATATTCGGTTATCGTATGGAATGGGTTTTAGAGCACCAGCACTTAGAGAACTCTATTTTAATTTTGTAGATGTAAACCACAATGTAGTTGGCAATAAAGATTTGCTAGCAGAAACTTCTAATAGTTTGAATGGCTCTTTATCTTTATCATTACTAAATAAAAAAAAGCTAAAATTAAATACTACAATTGGTACTTTTTACAATGTTTTTAACAACCAAATAGAATTGGTACAAAGCAAAACAGTATTTGACCAATATACTTACTATAACTTTTATAAAGTAAAAACTACGGGTATAAATATAGATAATAAAATAACTACTAAAAATATAGAAGCCAGTATAGGCGCAGCATACATAGGAAGGGCAAGGTATTTTGAAGCTGACGTATACAAAAATGATAACCGTATTTATTTGTGGACACCTGAGGTAAATGCAAATATTACTTATCAAATACCTTCTATTCAAACAACATTTGGTTTGTTTTATAAATTTGTTGGTGCAAAACCTGATTTTAGCGAAGAATCTAGAGAGACCCCCGCAGGATATTATCTTACAAAAACAAATAATTATAACCTTGCAGATTTTACTATAACTACAAAAGCAAACAAATTATTAACCATAAATGCTGGTGCAAAAAATATATTTGATGTAACAAATGTGCAAAGCAATACCGTTGGTAATACAAACCTTGCACACAATGGAGATGGACCTTTATTAATAAGTTATGGTCGTTCTTTTTTTGTAGGATTATTATTTAATTGGAATAAAAAATAAAATGAAAAATATAAAAAAAATATTTACAATTATTGGAGCAGGAATATTAATATCATCATGCAAAAAAGATGAGGATCCTACTATTGTTTTAAATAAATCAAACGGCGCAGTAGTGCAATTTAATGGCATTGCAAATGGAGAGGCTGGCACAGCTGCTGCCAATGCGGTTTATTTAGATTTTAGCACTGATAAAACTAGTACATCACTTCGCTCTGGCTGGGATATTGGGCTAAATGCTGGCACAAATTTTAGCATCATTTTAAATAATACAAGCGTAGCAGGTGCAAAAGTTTTGACAAAATTTAATTTAAACAACGTAGGAGCATCTGATACGGTTGGTCTTACTTTAACCACAAGCCAATTTACACCAGAGCCATCGCAATTTGCCTTTTTTGATAATATTGGGGGCGACTTAAACCAAACAATAATACCAGCTGCACTCACTATAGATGCACTTAACCCTGTAATAATTATAAACAGAGGTACTGGCGGTGGAATAGCTGCACGTGCATGGGTAAAGATGCGTGTACTTCGCAATGGGAATGGCTATACTGTGCAATATGCAGGCATACAAGAAACAAGTTTTAAAACAGTAACGGTTGTAAAAAATGATTTGTATAATTTTCAATTTGTATCTTTTGATAATGGACTTGTACCTGTGGAACCTGAAAAATTAAAGTGGGATATCGTATGGTCTTATTCTTTATTTCAAGGAAATTTTGGTGGAGGTTTATCGCCTTACAATTTTGCAGACATGATTGCAGTAAACTACCTTGCTGGTGTGCAAGTAAAAGAAAAAATATATGCAGATAAAACAACTGCTAGCAATGCTTTTAATGAATTTAATAAAGATAGCATTATAGCAAACCCTGTCAGTAACGGCAGATGGCTAATTGGAAATAATTGGAGAGCAACACAGCCTGGAAGTGCAGGCGCTAGGCAAGATAGATTTTACCTTATAAAAGATACCAACGGTAATTATTACAAACTAAAATGCTTAGCTATGGGTGTAGGCACTGATGGTGGCACAAGAGGTAAGCCTGAGTTTAAGTATGCGCTGGTGCAGTAGGATTGGGTATCAAAAACTTGTTGAAATTCTTTGAATTCGTCGGATTTGTACCAATCAATGTTTTAAAAAAATAACATAATTGAGAAATTATTTGTAGGCATAGAGTTGGTAAATATGACTTTAAAACTACCCAGTTTAAAGCTTTAAACTGGTAAAATTTATTGCCATTAAGACTTCCGTTATTTTGGGTTACGCTAACAACAAAGATTGAATTACCTCAAAACCTCCATCGCCCTTTTTATACAGTTGTCATTTTCATTAGTAACCTCCACAAAACCTTCTGATTTAAAAAGCTGGCGGGCTATAGACGTTCTAATAACTTTTTCTAAAAACTTTTTTTCAATTACATCAATACTTTTTATATTGATAGAATCTTTATTGGCAAGTTTTTCAAAATATTGCCAGTCTGTTGCAGATAGTTTAAAACTACTTACAAATTGTGTAGGATTTTTATATGTTAAAAGTGATTGTTGATTTTGTTTATAATAATTATACCCAAAATTATCTAATGTGCCTTTGCCATATATCTTGGCAGAAACAAATCCTATTCTGCCAGTATCAGCTGCTACAAAAAAATCGGGACTTATACCACCACCACCGTATAATTTTTTTCCTGCTTGCGATTTATACAATTTAGTAGTATCATTTTTAACTGAATCTGCTGTTACCATTTCTCCATCGGTAAGCCTCTTACTTACATCTGCATAGTAAGATTTGCTACCGTTTTTATAAGACCTTTGTATGCTTCTACCTATGGGTGTGTAATAGCGTGCTACAGTAAGGCGAAGTGCACTACGGTCGTATAGGTCGTATTGCTCTTGTACTAGTCCCTTTCCAAAGCTTCGCCTACCCACTATTGTGGCTCTATCCCAATCTTGCAAAGCACCCATTACTACTTCGCTAGCACTTGCGCTACCTTCGTCTGCAAGTACTACTACTTTACCTGTTTCAAATTGTCCTTCTCGGCGGCATCGATATTCTTTTTTTGGATGATGAAGTCCTTCAGTATAGGTTATTAATTTATCACCAGCCAATAATTCATCTACAATTTCTGTAGCCTCATCTAATACGCCTCCCCCATTGCCTCTAAGGTCTAGCACAAGGCTTTTCATATTCTTTTTTTTGAGGGTAAGCAGCGCATTCATAAATTCTTTGTAAGTAGTACTGCTAAATTTATTAAGCTTTATATACCCAACAGTATCTGTAAGCATGTAATATGCATCTAGGCTTGGTATTGGTATGCTGCCTCGTTTTACTTCTTTTAGCAATGTTTTACCATTTCGCAAAATTGATAAAGTAGTTTTGCTATCATAATTACCTCTTAAAAAAGTTCTTATTTTATCTGATGGTATTTTTATGCCTGATACAGTACTATCATCTGCTTTCAAAATAATATCTCCAATTTGTAATCCTGCTTTTTCTGCAGGGCCATTTTCTACAATTTGAATAATATTAAGGCTATCGTCTATCATATTAAATTGTATGCCTATGCCAAAAAAACTACCTTTTATTTCATCATTTATTTGTGAAAGTTCTTTTGATGGGATATATACAGAATGAGGGTCTAGCTTGCTAAGAATAGCTTGTATAGCAGTATCGGTGAGTGCTTTGGTATCTACTTTGTCTACATATCTACTATTTATAAGGTCTGTAATTTCTTGTAGTGCATTTCTTTTCTCGGTAGAAAAAAACTTTCTGCCTGGCATGCCTTCTTTCATTTTGTAACCTATAAACATACCTAGTGTAATGGTTATACCAAAAAGTAATGGAAGCCAAATGTTTAGTTTTTTATTGTTCATTTTATGTTTTTAGAACTATTGATTTTAAGCAAAAATTTGTTAAATTATATGTTGATTAAAGATAAAAAGATGAATAGCTGCGGGATGGGAAGTAGTACCCCACAGACCCGCTATAAGCGGGGTGAGGAGTACTACGGACAGCCCGAACCAAGGCCTAGTATGGGTAAACTGTTGACCGCCCCGCAAAACAAATTAATTTTTATTTTTACAAAATTTAAAATATTATTTGCGAAGATAATT
>JANXOQ010000521.1 GCA_025357775.1 Ferruginibacter sp.
GAATGCACAACATCTTTTTTTATTCTTTTAGAACTATTTTTATAACCGCACAACAGGTTAAATTATTATTATTCAAATAAAATATACCATTGGATTTTAAGTAAAAATTACCTTGTACATTTGAAGTGTCTACTGCTTCTAATAGTTTATGTTTTTCTATCTATAAGCCTTGTAGCAAATTATCACTCTTATACTTTCCTACATTCATTGCGCATATAAAATTTTAATTTTTGTAGATAATCAATTCTTTAAATTAGTAATATTTTCAAAAATATTATTAAGATCATCCTTCCAAAAAAATTGAAGGTTTTGCTTTTGTGGATTTACAGTGTACTATATAAAATTAACTTCATCACTATTTTATC
The DNA here is from genome assembly GCA_025357775.1 of Ferruginibacter sp. GTDB lineage: Bacteria > Bacteroidota > Bacteroidia > Chitinophagales > Chitinophagaceae > Ferruginibacter. The sequence goes on from JANXOQ010000521.1 coordinate 366, forward strand.
TTTCAAGAAATAAAAAGATATAATTTCTTAAAATAGAATCATTCCAAGCAATAAATATTTTTTCTGTATTAAACGTTATGCAAATAAATTTTTTAAAAGAATATGACAGTATTTATAATTTCTAACTTTTACTTAACTCGTCAATATTTATTTTCCCTTGCGACTCCAGCATACGTAAACTTTTCGCATCTTGCAAAAACTCAGATGCAAAAATGAATGCATTTAATTGTTTATTATCAGAAAAAATAATATCCTTACTATTGCCAGTCCACTCTTTTTTGCCTTTCACCATATATAAAATATTATCTCCCGTTTCCATCACACTGTTCATATCATGTGTGTTTACAATTGTGGTAATATTGTATTCTTTTGTAAGGTCTTGTATCAATTTATCAATAATCATAGAGGTTACGGGGTCTAATCCAGAGTTTGGTTCATCACAAAAAAGATATTTTGGGTTTAGCACTATTGCCCTAGCTATACCAACTCTCTTTTTCATACCACCACTTATTTCAGAAGGAAATTTTTTGTTTGCATCCTTTAAATTTACCCTATCCAATACTTCATTTACTCTTTGCAACTTTTTTGAAAACTTATCATGCGTAAACATATTTAGAGGAAACATTATATTTTCTTGCACCGTCATACTATCAAATAATGCAGAGCCTTGAAACAGCATACCAATTTGCTGTCGCAATAATTTTCTATCTTCTTGAGTCATGTCGGTAAAACTTTTTCCGTCATATATTATTACTCCTTCATCTGGTTCAAACAAACCTACTAAGCATTTTTGTAAAACTGTTTTACCACTTCCACTTGTGCCAATAATAAGGTTTGTTTTGCCAGTTTCCATTATATGACTAACACCATCTAGCACCACTTTATCGCCAAAACGTTTCCGAATATTTTTAAATTCAATCATGTAATTTTTTATTTAATTGCTCAATAATAATTGTGCCAACACGTAGTCTGAAAGCAAAATCATAATACAACTTATTACAACCGCTTTAGTACTGCTTCTACCAATTTCTAGAGCACCCCCTTGCACATGGTAGCCATAGTAAGCAGGTATAGAGCTAATAATAAATGCAAAAGTGTATGATTTTATAAGTCCAAACCATACATTAAACGCATTAAAATTTCCCATCAAGCCTCTATCAAAAGTATCGGCAGATAATATACCCGATGCTACACCAGCAATGCGCCCACCAATAATACCCAATACCATTGATATTACTACAAGCAAAGGAATCATAATTAACGCTGCCGCTATTTTTGGCATTACCAAATACGTTTTGGTATTTATTCCCATTATTTCTAAGGCATCTATTTGCTCACTAACCCGCATATTACCAAGCTCGCTTGCTATCTTACTGCCTACAACCCCCGCTAGCACTATACATACAAGCGTAGGCGAAAATTCAAGTATAACAGTATCTCTCACAATTTGTGCAATTGTGGTAAGCGGTATTAATGGACTTACCAACTGGTAAGCGGTTTGCACAGCACTTACCGCACCCATAAAAAAAGAAACTATGGCTACAATACCCAAAGAACCCACGCCTATGTCATTGCATTGAAGCATAAATTCTTTCCAATAAA
>JANXOQ010000029.1 GCA_025357775.1 Ferruginibacter sp.
AAAAAGTAAATGCTAATTATACAGTAAGTTAGTTTTTATACAAATTGCTTTATATATGAAATTGTGATAAGTAATTTTATACATTACAAAATAATCACAATTAATTTTTATTTCAATTTAAACACTCCGCCAATTAAATTATTCCAATTTCAATCTGCTTTTTCAATTGCTAATATTATATTTTAAAAATATGCACTTAATATGTGTATACCATGTGAAAACAATCCCACAAACTCGTTTTTAGTTTTCCTCAAATTCCTGTATGTTTGTCTCCTTACTAAAAAAAATAAGAAATTGTGCGTTTAAAGAGTTTAGAAATTAAAGGATTTAAGAGTTTTGCAGATAAAACTGTACTCAATTTTGACGAAGGTATTACTGGTGTAATTGGTCCCAATGGCTGTGGAAAAAGTAATATTATAGATAGTATTCGCTGGGTAATAGGTGAGCACAAAATAAGCAACCTACGAAGTGAAAACTTAGAGAGCCTTGTATTTAATGGCAGTAAAACCCGTAATGCTAGCGGCTTGGCAGAGGTAAGCCTTACATTTGAAAATACAAAAAACTTATTGCCTACGGAGTTTAATACTGTAACCGTAACTCGTAAATACTACAAAAGCGGGGAAAGTGAATACAGATTAAATGATGTTGCTTGTAGGCTAAAAGATATTCATAACCTCTTTATGGATACTGGTGTGAGTACCGATAGCTATGCCATAATAGAGTTGGGCATGGTAGATGATATTATTAAAGACAAAGAAAATAGCCGTAGAAAAATGCTTGAGCAAGCGGCAGGTATTACCATATATAAAACAAGAAAGAAGGAAGCTAAATTAAAGCTAGATGCTACTGAGCAGGACTTGGCTCGTATTGAAGATTTATTGTTTGAAATAAATAATCAACTAAAAAGCCTAGAAAACCAAGCAAAAAAAGCAGAAAAATATTTTGAAATAAAAAAGGAATACAAAGAAGTTTCTATAGAGCTTGCAAAAGCAGCATTAGAAGGTTTTAATATTACTTACAGAGAACTTAACCAACAGCAGCAAGAAGAAGTAGATAAAAGAATAGAATTGGAAGCAGCCATAGCAGGTGAAGATGCAGCTTTGGAAGCAGAAAAATTGGCTTTTATAGAAAAAGAAAAAGCATTGCAAATAATGCAACATGCCTACAACGACATGTTGGATAATGTGCGTAGCAAAGAAGGCGAAAAAAACCTTAGCAGCCAACGTTTGCAATATTTAAAAGAAACAAAAACTAACCTCAACGAATTTTTAAATAAAGCAAGTGGGCAGTTAAAAGGGTTGGAAGAAAGCATTTCGTTTACTGGTTTGCAAATAGTAGATGAAGAATCAAAAGTGGTAGAGCTAGAAGAAAAATTGGAGGATTTAAAAGAAGCGGTGGAAGATAAGCGTAGAACTTTTGATGAAAAACGCAGCAGTATTGATTCACTTCGCAAAGAAAACCAGGCTTTGCAAATAAGCAGGTTTGATAGTGAAAAGAAAGTAGCAGTAGCTGATACGAGCATTCAAAATATACAAAGAACCTTGCAGCAACTAAGTGAGGAGCAAAAAGTACGTGCTAGCCAATTGCAAACTTTGGAATCAGATAAAAAAGAAAAAGAAGCAGAACTAGAAAATAAAAAAACGGAGCTACAACAATTACAAGCGCACCAAGACCGTACCAAAGACCAAATATTGGCTACACAAAACTTGATGGAAGGCATGCGCAATAACTTGGCAGATGAAAGTCGCAAGCTGGATGCTCGTACCAATGAATACGATCTGCTAAAAAGCTTGGTGGATAGCATGGAAGGCTACCCAGAGAGTGTGAAATTTTTACACAACAATAATGGTTGGAATAAATATGCACCATTGCTTTCTGATTTAATATTTGTCCAAGAAGAATACAGAGCAGCGGTGGAAAATGTGCTTGACCAATATTTGAATTATTATGTAGTAAACAATTTGCAAGAGGGCTTGCAAGCCATAAGTTTATTGGCAGATAATAAAAAAGGAAAAGCCAATTTCTTTTTGCTAGATAAATTTACTGACAATATCGAACATACCAAACCTGCCAATACTGTTGCTGCGCTTGATGTGATAGAGATAGATGAAAAATATAATGCACTAGCTAAGCAGTTATTAGGCAATGTATTTATTGCCGAAAATGAAGCAGATATTGACCAAATTGGCAATGCAATTGTGCTTGAAAAAACAGGGAAATTTGTTAGCCGAAAACACAGCATTACAGGTGGTAGTGTAGGTTTATTTGAAGGAAAGAAAATAGGCCGTGCAAAAAATTTAGAAAAACTGCAAGCTGAAATAATTGTACAAAATGCAAACGTAGCTGCTTTAAAAGCAGAAATACAAGCCAAGCACAACGAAGTAATTAGTTACAATGAGCAGCTAAAAGAAGCGGCTATCAAACAAGCTCAACAAGATATAAATAACCTTACAAACCTTGTTTTTTCTTTACAAAATAAAATAGAAAACCTACAGCATCAAAATACTACAGGCAGTACTCGTGCTACAGAAATGGAAACACAACTACAGCAAAACCATGATGCCATTGCTGATACAAGAACGGAGCTAGATAAATTTAACACACAGCTTGATGAACTAGCCGATAAATTGCAAAGCGCTGAAGCTGCTTATGCTACAGCTGAGCAAGAATATAATTTTGCAGGAGCTGCTTTTAATGAGTGCAATATTAATTTTGCAAAACAACAAAGCAAAGTAGTGTCACTTACTACTGAGTTGGCATTTAAAAATACTCAGCTAGCAGATTTACAAACACAAGTAGAAACTAGTAGCACACAATTAAAAGATAGTGACGAAGCCATCAATACTACAGCAGGAAATTTAGCTGCCCTAGAAACCTTGCTAGTGGAGGTTTTAACAAATAAAGAAACAGAAGAAAAGAAACTAAACGAAGCAGACCAAGCGTATTACAATTTGCGTAATGCCTTGCAAGAAAAAGAATCTGTACTTCGCCAAAAGCAAAAATCGAAAGAAATAATAGATACTTTGCTTAATGAAATAAAAGATAAATTGACTGACCTCAAACTACAATTGAGTGGTATGAAGGAAAGATTGAACGTAGAGTTTAAAGTAGACCTTGATGTAATTATAGACGAGCAACGTACAGGTACAGATGCCGTAGAAGATTTGAAAGAGCGTAACGAACGTATGAGAAAGCGTTTGGAAAACATTGGAGAAGTAAACCCTACGGCTATAGAAGCCTACACCGAAATGAAAAAACGCTACGAATTTATTTTGGAGCAAAAGAACGATTTGGTAACGGCAAAAGATAGTTTGATGCAAACTATACAGGAAGTAGAAGCTACTGCCAACCAACAATTTTTAGAAACGTTTAATAAAACAAGGGAGAATTTTCAAAAAGTATTTAAAGCATTGTTTACAGATGAAGATACTGCCGACATGGTATTGGTAGACCCTGAAAACCTTGCTGATACAGGCATTGACATAGTCGCAAAACCAAAAGGCAAGCGCCCATCATCTATAGGGCAGCTTAGCGGAGGAGAAAAAACACTCACAGCAACTGCATTGCTATTTGCGATATACCTCATTAAGCCTGCACCTTTTTGTATATTAGATGAGGTAGATGCACCGCTTGATGATGCCAACGTAGGTAAGTTTACTAACATGATAAAACAGTTTAGCGAAAACTCACAATTTATAATTGTAACACACAATAAACAAACCATGAGTGCCGTAGATGTTATTTACGGTGTAACCATGCAAGAAGCTGGAGTGAGTAAACTAGTGCCAGTGGATTTTAGAAGTTTGAATTAGACAAGTTGAAATAAAAGTAAGCACATATTTTTATACCCCAAGTTAAAATGCTTGGGGTATTTTTATGTCATATATTTTTTTGGAGCATGAGCAGCTAAAGCCTTGTTGAGCATTTGTATCCGCCTATCCACTATACCTTCGTATATGTATGCTGTGCTGCGCTTGCATACATATACTCGGTGCCGCTTCTATGCGGGCTAGGTTGGGCATTAGGAATTTTATTGAACTTTTATTGTGGAGGAGATAGTAGCGGCTGAAAGGATCGCAATTAAGAAATAAATATTTTGCAAGTAAATGCTTTAGCCTTATTTTGTACAAACAATCATTGAACGATACTTAAAAAATGGAAGAAAAGAATATTATAATATACAATACCCAAGATGGTAAAACAGCAGTATCTCTTTTAACAAAAGATGGTAACGTTTGGATGAACCAAAATCAATTGGCAGAACTTTTTGACACCTCTAAGCAAAACATAGGGCAACACATTGCAAGCATATTAGAAGACAATGAGTTAAACCAAAATTCAGTTGTAAAGAATTACTTTACAACTGCTGCCGATGGTAAAGATTATAATGTAACGTTTTACTCTTTAGAAATGATATTGGCTATTGGCTTTAGGGTTCGCAGCAAAAGGGGCACACAGTTTAGGCAATGGGCAAACCAAAATCTTGCAAGCTACATGATTAAAGGTTTTGTGATGGATGATGAACGCCTAAAAAATCCTGATGGCAGACCAGATTATTTTGATGAACTCTTGGCTCGTATTAGAGATGTAAGAGCCAGTGAAAAAAGGTTTTACCAAAAAGTAAGAGATTTATTTACCCTTAGCAGCGATTATGACAGTAGCGATAAAGCCACACAAATGTTTTTTGCTGAAACTCAAAAAAAATATTATTTGCCATTACAGGTAATACAGCTGCCGAAATAGTAGTAAGCCGTGCCAATCCGAATATGCCTAATATGGCACTTACCAGTTGGAAAGGTAAAATAGTACGCAAACAAGATATTTACGTTGCTAAAAATTATCTAAGTGAAGATGAAATAGATAATCTGAATCGCTTTACAACTGTTTTTTTAGAAACTGCCGAACTAAGAGCCAAAAACAGGCAAGACATTACAATGTCATTTTGGAAAGAAAATATTGACAAAATAATACTGCTAAATGATAAAGCCATTTTGCAAGGAAAAGGAAAAGTAAGTAATGAGCAAATGGAGAAAAAGGTAGAAGATCTATTTGCCAGCTATGATAGTAAACGAAAATTGGAAGAAGTCAAACAAGCTGATGAAGAAGATTTGGCAGAGCTAAAAGCATTGGAAAGCAAAATAAAAAGTGCTAAACAATAATTTCACTTATGAAAACACCCACCAAAAGTTCAAAGTTTTGCAAATTTTGTTAACCAAATAAATTAAAACTCAAATTTTCAACGTTCAATCTTAAACTTTTATCCCTGCCATTTAGTCAAATTTACTACTAATTTACTCAAAATAACCTTAATAATACCCGAAATTTCGTCCGTTTCTCAAATTGCTTGCCAAAAAAATATTATTTCCTAAATATTTAATCTAATTACCTTACATTTGCGTTTCTTGTGAATTGAATATAGCGCAAGCTCTTTTTATTTTAAGAATCTTCACTAAACGTTTTAATTATTATATGACTGCAATTAAATCAAATGCTGCAAAGCGTATCAACTTTGGAAAGGTTGAGCTAATAGCTGAACAACCCGATTTGTTAGGTATCCAAATACAGTCTTTTAAAGACTTTTTTCAGTTGGAAACCACGCCAGATAAGCGTAATGTAGAAGGATTGTTTCGTTGTTTTAAAGACAATTTTCCAATAACCGATACTCGAAATATTTTTGTATTGGAATTTTTAGATTACTTTGTAGACCCACCTCGTTATTCAATTGACGAGTGTATTGAAAGAGGTCTTACTTATGCTGTTCCGTTAAAAGCTAAGCTCCGCCTTAGTTGTAATGATGAAGAGCATGTGGATTTTCAAACTATTGTACAGGATGTTTTCTTAGGAAATATCCCATACATGACACCACGAGGTACGTTTGTTGTGAACGGTGCGGAAAGGGTAGTGGTTAGTCAATTGCACCGTTCTCCTGGTGTATTTTTTGGTCAGTCTGTGCATCCTAATGGTACAAAAATATTTTCTGCCCGTGTTATTCCTTTTAAAGGTGCATGGATGGAGTTTGCCACCGATATAAATAATGTAATGTTTGCTTACATTGATCGTAAGAAAAAATTCCCTGTTACAACTTTATTGCGGTCTATAGGTTTTGAAACAGACAAAGATATACTTGAATTATTTGGTATGGCTGATGAAGTAAAAGCAGATAAGAAGAGTTTGGAGAAGCAAATTGGAAAAAGATTGGCTGCACGTGTATTGCGTACATGGGTAGAAGATTTTGTAGATGAAGATACTGGTGAAGTTGTATCAATTGAAAGAAATGAAATTATATTAGAAAGAGATACCGTTTTAGATGAAAGTAATATTGCTACAATATTGCAGGTAGAAGTAAAAAGCGTATTTGTACAAAAAGAAGAGGTAAGTGGTGATTACTCCATCATTTACAATACTTTAAACAAAGATACTTCTAACTCTGAATTAGAAGCTGTACAACATATATACAAGCAGCTTAGAGGTACCGATGCTCCAGATGATGAAACTGCTCGTGGTATTATTGATAAGTTATTCTTTAGTGACAAGCGTTATGATTTAGGTGAAGTTGGTCGTTACAAAATTAATCGCCGTTTAGGTCTTGATTTTCCTATTACTAAGAAAGTATTGACTAAAGATGATATTATTGCCATCATCAAAACCCTTGTATTACTTACAAACGGTAAGAGTGAAATAGATGACATTGACCATCTTAGCAATCGCCGTGTACGTACTGTAGGTGAGCAATTGTATGCACAATTTGGTGTAGGGCTTGCACGTATGGCTCGTACAATTCGTGAAAGAATGAATGTACGTGATAATGAAGTCTTTACACCAGTTGACTTAATTAACGCTAGAACTCTTTCAAGTGTGATTAATTCATTTTTTGGTACTTCTCAGCTAAGTCAGTTTTTAGACCAAACCAACCCTCTAAGTGAGATAACGCACAAACGTCGTATTTCAGCTCTTGGACCTGGAGGTTTAAGCAGAGAACGTGCTGGTTTTGAAGTACGTGATGTGCATTATTCTCATTATGGTCGTTTATGTACTATCGAAACACCAGAAGGTCCAAATATTGGTTTGATATCTACACTTTGTGTACATGCCAAAATAAACGATATGGGTTTTATAGAAACCCCTTATCGTAAAGTAAATGCTGGTAAAGTAGACATGAAAAAGGTAACTTTTTTAAGTGCCGAGGAAGAAGATACAGCAAAAATTGCACAGGCAAACGTTGATATTGATGACAAAGGGAATTTTGTAGATAATAGAATAAAGTCTCGTCAAACAGGTGATTTCCCAATTCTTGACAAAGAAGAAGTGGAATACATGGATGTGGCACCTAATCAAATTGTAGGTTTAAGTGCGTCACTTATTCCTTTCCTTGAGCATGATGATGCTAACCGTGCCTTAATGGGTTCGAATATGCAACGTCAAGCTGTACCATTAATAAGACCAGAAGTGCCAATTGTAGGCACAGGTTTAGAAGGAAAAGCAGCTCGTGATGCACGTATTCAAATACATGCAGATGGTGAAGGGTTAGTAGAGTATGTAGATGCTAATGAAATACATGTGCGTTACAAGCGTAGTGAAGTTGTAAAATTGGTAAGTTTTGAAGATGAATTGACAATTTATAAATTGACAAAATTTGTTCGCACCAACCAAGAAACAACCATTAATCTACGCCCTGCGGTTATTAAAGGTCAAAAAGTTGCCGAAGGAGACTTCTTAACGGAAGGTTATGCTACTTTAGGAGGCGAACTTGCACTTGGTCGTAATATGAAAGTGGCATTTATGCCATGGAAAGGTTACAATTTTGAAGATGCGATTGTAATTTCTGAAAAAGTAGTTAAAGACGATTTGTTTACTTCAATTCATATTAGTGAGTTTGAAACAGAAGTGAGAGATACCAAATTAGGAGAAGAAGAATTAACACCAGATATTCCAAACGTATCTGAAGAAGCTACAAAAGACTTAGACCAAAACGGGATTATTCGTATTGGCGCATTAATAAAAGAAGGTGACATAATTATTGGTAAAATAACTCCAAAAGGAGAAAGTGACCCAACACCAGAAGAAAAATTGCTTCGTGCAATATTTGGTGATAAAGCTGGAGATGCAAAAGATGCTTCATTAAAAGCACCAAGTGGTACTCAAGGTGTGGTTATTGATAAAAAATTGTTTCAAAGAGCGAAGAAAGATAAAAATGCAAAAGTGCGTGAAAAAGCTCAGATGGATAAGATTGAGAAAAACCATGAAACAAACGAAGAACGTTTAATGAATATGTTGCAAGAAAAATTGCAAAGTATGTTGTTAGATAAAGTAAGTTTGGGTGTTGCTAACACATTTGGTGAAGTATTGATTGGTAAAGGAGTAAAGTTTACTGTTAAGAATTTGGCTCAAATTGATTACGTAAACGTAAATCCACTAAACTGGAGTGGCGATGAAAAAATTGATGAATTAATAAACGTTTTATTGCATAACTACAATATAAAGTTTAACGAAGAATTGGGCAGATACAAGCGTGAGAAATTTAACATATCAATTGGGGATGAATTGCCTGCAGGTGTGTTGAAACTTGCTAAGGTATACATGGCCATTAAGCGTAAACTTAAAGTAGGAGATAAAATGGCTGGTCGCCATGGTAATAAAGGTATTGTAGCAAAAATTGTACGTGCGGAAGATATGCCTTTCTTAGAAGATGGCACACCTGTAGATATCGTATTGAACCCATTGGGTGTACCTAGCCGTATGAACCTTGGACAGATTTATGAAACAGCATTAGGCTGGGCAGGTGAAAAATTAGGCGTTCGATTTGCCACTCCGATTTTTGACGGTGCTTCAGTTGATGAAATTGCAGAGAATATTGAAAAAGCTGGATTACCTAAATTTGGACATACTTATTTGTATGATGGAGAAACAGGAGATCGTTTTGATCAAAAAGCCACAGTGGGTATAATTTATGTAATTAAGTTACATCACATGGTAGATGATAAAATGCATGCACGTTCTATTGGGCCGTATAGTCTTATTACACAACAGCCATTGGGTGGTAAAGCACAGTTCGGTGGTCAGCGCTTTGGAGAGATGGAGTGTTGGGCATTGGAGGCTTATGGAGCATCTAACATATTGCAAGAGTTACTTACAATAAAGTCAGATGATATTGTAGGAAGGGCAAAAACGTATGAAGCTATCGTAAAAGGTGATAATATACCTAAAGGTGGCACGCCAGAATCATTTAATGTATTGGTTCATGAGTTGAGGGGATTAGGATTAGATTTGAAGTTTGAGTAGAAAAGCTCTCTAAATCCTCCAAAGGAGGATTTGGAAGTCTCTAAACAAACACGGAAGTTAAATTATTGTAGCCTTGAAGTGCCTCCTTTGGAGGGATTTAGGGAGGATAAAAATTATTAATTACACAATTATCAACTAGATATATGTCATTTAAAAAAGAAAACCGTCCAAAAGCATCTTTCTCACAAATTACAATAGGTTTGGCTAGTCCAGATGTTATCTTAGAAAGAAGCTATGGTGAAGTTTTAAAGCCTGAAACAATCAACTATCGTACATACAAACCCGAAAGAGATGGTTTGTTTTGCGAAAGAATATTTGGCCCTGTAAAGGATTATGAGTGTGCTTGCGGAAAGTACAAACGAATTCGTTATAAAGGCATTGTGTGTGACCGCTGCGGTGTGGAGGTTACAGAAAAGAAAGTACGTAGAGAACGTATGGGACACATTAAATTGGTAGTGCCAATTGTACATATTTGGTACTTTAAATCTTTGCCAAATAAAATAGGATATTTGCTTGGTATGAGCTCTAAGAAATTAGAAACCATCGTTTATTATGAGCGTTACGTAGTTATAAATGCAGGTATACGTGCAGATAAGGGGCAAAACTATGCTGATTTATTAACAGAAGAGGAATATTTGGATATTTTAGATACTCTTCCAAAAGAGAACCAAATGTTACCCGACGAAGATCCGGAAAAATTTGTGGCTAAAATGGGAGCAGAAGCAGTTGGTGCTTTGCTAGAGCGTTTAAATCTAGATCAACTAAGTTTCGATCTTCGTAATTCTGCTGCTAACGAAACCTCTCAACAACGTAAGGCAGATGCCTTAAAGCGTTTGAGCGTAGTAGAAAGTTTCCGTGATGCCAATACAAGAATTGAAAACCGACCTGAATGGATGGTTATGCAATATATTCCTGTAATACCTCCAGAACTTCGTCCATTAGTACCATTAGATGGGGGACGTTTTGCTTCTTCTGATTTAAATGATTTATATCGCCGTGTTATTATTCGTAATAACCGTCTTAAGCGTTTGATGGAAATTAAAGCTCCTGAAGTAATTCTTCGTAATGAGAAAAGAATGTTGCAAGAGGCAATAGATTCACTTTTTGATAATAGTCGTAAATCTAATGCTGTAAAAGCTGAGGGTGGACGTGCATTAAAATCTTTAAGTGATGTTTTGAAAGGCAAGCAAGGACGTTTCCGTCAAAACTTGTTAGGTAAGCGTGTGGATTACTCTGGTCGTTCTGTAATTGTGGTAGGACCAGAATTGAAAATGCATGAGTGTGGTTTACCGAAAGATATGGCGGCAGAATTGTTTAAGCCGTTTATTATTCGCAAGCTTATTGAAAGAGGTATTGTAAAAACAGTAAAAAGTGCAAGAAAACTGGTAGATAAAAAAGAAGCAATTATTTGGGATATTCTTGAAAATATATTGAAAGGTCATCCAGTTATGTTGAACAGAGCTCCAACCCTACACAGGTTATCTATTCAAGCGTTTCAACCAAAGTTAATTGAAGGAAAAGCAATACAATTGCATCCATTGGTTACTTCTGCGTTTAATGCCGATTTTGATGGAGATCAAATGGCGGTGCATGTACCTTTAAGTAGTGCATCTATTTTGGAAGCTCAATTGTTATTGTTATCCTCTCATAATATTCTTAACCCTCAAAATGGTACACCTATTACCCTTCCTTCTCAGGATATGGTGCTTGGTTTATACTACATTACAAAGGGCAAAAAGACTATTGGAGATGAAATAATGAAGGGACAAGGTAAATCTTTTTACTCTGCTGAGGAGGTAATAATAGCCTACAATGAGAAAGTAATAGATTTACATGCAAATATTAAAGTAAGGGCTAATTTCCGTAATCCTGACGGAAGTCTTACTTTTAAACTAATAGAAACAACTGTAGGACGTGTAATTTTTAACCAACATGTACCTAAAGAAGTAGGTTTTGTAAATGCACTACTTACTAAGAAAAACTTAAGAGAAATTATCGGTGATATTATTAAGTGGACATCAGTTCCAATAACAGCTAAATTCTTAGATGACATTAAAACACTAGGTTACCGTATGGCATTCCGTGGTGGTTTATCATTTAATATTAATGACCTTATTATACCAGCTGTTAAAGAAGAGTTGGTAGAAAATGCACATGGTGAAGTAGCAGAAGTAATGGATAGTTACAATATGGGTTTAATTACAAATAATGAGCGTTATAATCAGGTTATTGATATTTGGAGTCGTGTAGATACTAAAGTTACAGAAACATTGATTAAAGATTTGGCAACAGATAAACAAGGGTTTAACTCTGTTTATATGATGCTTGATAGTGGTGCTCGTGGATCTAAACAACAAATTAAGCAGCTTGCGGGTATGAGAGGTTTGATGGCTAAGCCACGTAAATCTGGATCATCTGGTAGTGAAATTATTGAAAATCCAATTTTGGCTAATTTTAAAGATGGCTTGAGTGTATTGGAGTACTTTATATCTACCCATGGTGCTCGTAAAGGTCTAGCTGATACGGCTCTTAAAACGGCGGATGCTGGTTACTTAACAAGAAGGCTGGTGGATGTGGCGCAAGATGTGGTAATTAATGATGAAGATTGTGGCACACTACGTGGCATTGCAACATCTGCACTAAAAGATAATGAAGATATTATTGAATCATTAAGCGATAGGATTGAAGGGCGTATGAGTTTGCATGATGTATTGCACCCTGTAACAAATGAAATACTAGCAAATGCTGGTGAAGAAATAAGTACGGATACTGCAAAATTGATTGATGAAAGTGGAATAGAAACGGTAGAAATACGTTCAGTTTTGACTTGCGAAAGTAAGCGTGGCGTTTGTGTAAGATGCTATGGTAAAAACTTAGCCACTGGTACTATTGCACAGCGTGGTGATGCTGTTGGTGTAATAGCTGCTCAGTCTATTGGTGAGCCTGGTACACAGCTTACGCTTCGTACCTTCCACGTAGGTGGTGTGGCTGGTTCTACGTCGGTAGAAAGTAGTTTGTATGCTAAGTTTGATGGTACTTTACAATTTGATGGATTGCGTACGGTGGCAACTGAAGATGCAGAAGGAAAAAAACAAGTAGTTGTTATTGGTCGTACAGGTGAGGTTAGAAATATTGATGTAAAATCTGAGCGCTTATTAAATAGTATGCATATTCCTTATGGTTCAGTATTGAAAGTAAAGGATGGTCAAAAAGTAGCAAAAGGTGATGCAATTTGTACATGGGACCCATTTAACAATGTAATTGTTGCTGAGGTTGCTGGTACTATTAAGTTTGATGCATTACTAGAAGGTATTACTTACCGTGATGAGGCTGACGAACAAACTGGGCATAGAGAAAAAGTTGTTATTGATACAAAAGATAAAACAAAATTGCCTTCTATTATTGTAAGTGGTAAAGAAACAAAAGGGTATAACCTACCAGTAGGGTCTCATATTGTAATTGAAGAGGGTGATGATGTAAGAAGTGGTCAAGTATTGGTAAAAATACCTCGTGTATTGAGCAAATTAAAGGATATTACTGGAGGTTTACCTCGTGTAACTGAATTATTTGAAGCTCGTAACCCTAGCAACCCTGCTGTAGTTTGTGAAATAGATGGTGTAGTTGCTTTTGGTGCCATTAAGCGTGGTAACAGAGAGATTATAGTAGAAGCAAAAGATGGTGTTGTTCGTAAATATTTAGTTCCACTTAGTCGTCAGATATTGGTACAAGATGGTGACTTTGTAAAAGCTGGTTCTCAATTATCAGATGGGCAAACTGCTCCTGCTGATATATTAGCTATTAAAGGACCATTTGCAGTGCAAGAATATGTAGTAAATGAAATACAAGAAGTTTACAGATTGCAGGGTGTGAAAATAAATGATAAGCATGTGGAAGTAATTGTACGCCAAATGATGAGAAAAGTTACTATTGAAGATGCGGGTGATACCATTTTCTTAGAAGGAGATGTAGAAGAAAAACAAGAGTTTAATCTTGAAAATGATAATATTTTTGATAAAAAGGTTATCACGGAACATGGTGATAGTACAAAATTAAAAACTGGGCAAATCGTAACCTTACGTGACGTACGTGAAGAAAACTCGATACTAAGACGTGCAGATAAAAAACTTGTAGAATTTAGGGATGCTAAACCTGCAACATCTTCACCTCTATTGCTTGGTATTACAAAAGCATCATTAGGTACGCAAAGTTGGATTTCAGCTGCATCGTTTCAAGAGACTACAAAAATATTGAGTAGTGCTGCTATACAAGGAAAAATGGATCCTATGCTTGGTTTGAAAGAGAATGTAATAACTGGACACAATATACCAGCTGGCACAGGTTTGCGTGAATTTAATAATATGATTGTAGGTAGCAAAGAAGAGTACGAAACTTTGATGACTACTAAGGAAGCAATGAGTTTTGATGATGAAGAGTAATGAGTATTGAGATGTGAGTAATGAGATGTGAGTATTGAGTATTGAGATGCTAGATGTGAGATACAAGATATTCTTATAATTTTTTAGTTTTAAATAATGTAGGCTGCCCTTTGGGCAGCCTTTTTTTGTGTTTTTAAGTGTGTTAAAGTTTTGTTAGAACTTTTACTATTGATATTAAAATTATTTCTAT
>JANXOQ010000032.1 GCA_025357775.1 Ferruginibacter sp.
TATTATATACAAAAACCATGCTAAAAACATGAATGCACAACATCTTTTTTTATTCTTTTAGAACTATTTTTATAACCGCACAACAGGTATACTCTTTAATTTTAAGCCATATTGTGTTTATATAAACCTTAGATTTAATTACTAAAAAATAAACAGTTAATAGTGATTGTGACAAAAATGGAGATTGTAATTTTTTATACAATATTTTAAGTTAATTTTCGTTTTGTTGATATTGCTATAAAATGTTTATACAAAATATAAACAAGCTAACCAGGTTGTTTTATAAATTAGAATAAATAAGAATGAATATTTTAGGTAGTAATATGGCAGATAAATTTTTATACTATGGCACTAATGATAGAATGAAAAATATTACCGTAAAAAAGGGAGTACAAATGAATATTATTAGCCTAATAACATTTGTAAGTTTTCAGGTTTTTTATATTGTTTTACTATTTTTATCTAACTCAGGTAAAGACAAAATTTATTTTTCTTATCTCATCATTTTTTTATTAGCCATTATAACTTTTTTGCTTTCTGCATTTGAAAAACGTTTGGCAACTAAAATATTTTTGGTATCTACTTCATATTTAGGTGTTTTTTTCTTTGATGTTTACTTGGGTTCTTCTGTAGGTTTAGCAGTTTATTATTTCCCCTTTCTTTTTGTAACTATAAAAGTTTTTTCTTTTAAAAAAGAAAAAACTTGGCTAATAATATTTATTTTGTTGCCTTTGTTATTAAATATACTGTCTGGTACTATTTTAAAAAAATACTATGATACAAGTATTTTAACATCCCAAAATATTAGAAATTTAAGAACATTTAATTTTACGTTTGCTTTTTTTTTAATAGTTATGTATGCTAACTATATTATAAACTACGAAATTAAAAATGATGCCATCATAGAAAATTCAAAAATATCTTTACAAACGATAATTGATAATACCAATGGTAGCTTATGGAGCATTGATAATAACTGTGAAATAATAGCAGCTAATAAACTTTATACTGAAAGTATGAAGAGAAAATTTAATGTTAAAATAGAGGCTGGATACGATGTTAAAAAACTATCGTATTTTGATGATTTTCCTGAGGAGTGGTTAATGTTTTTAAAAGAGGCTTTAGATGGAAAAAAAAATATTAAAGAATATAGTATTAATGGAGTAGTACATGAAATACGAACTGCTCCAATAATAAAAGATGACAATAAAATAATGGGGGCTGTCTTTCATGACATAAACATAAACTTACGAAAAGAGTATGAAAGAAATTATGATATTGCAAATACAGAATTACAAAATGCAGTAAAATCTAAAGAACAGTTTTTATCTAATATGAGCCATGAATTGAGAACACCACTTAACGGTATTATTGGCATTTCTAATATTTTATTATCAGAGAAAAAATTAGAGTCTCAAAATGAAAATTTAGAAATGCTAAAATATTCTGCTGACCACATGCTTGATATTGTAAATGATATTTTAGACTATAATAAAATAGATGCAAAAAAAGTAGAGCTTGAAAATGTAGCATTTGATATAACTACTCTCATAAACAAAGTAGCAATATTTTTTAATCAGCAAGCTTTACAAAAAGGAATTAAGCTTTTTGTAGATACAGATAGTGTTAATCAAATAATAGTAACTGGGGATGCGTTAAGGCTAAGACAAATTTTAAATAACTTAATAAGCAATGCTATTAAATTTACAAATAGAGGAGGAGTATCTATAGTTGTAAAAAAAGTATTAGATAATGAAGATGGAAAAGTAAAAATAAATTTTGCCATTGTAGATTCAGGCATAGGCATTCCAGGAAATAAATTGAAATTAATATTTAATAGTTTTGGACAAGCTGATAATGGGGTAGCAAAAAAATATGGTGGTACTGGGCTTGGGCTTACTATAAGCGCTAGATTAGTAGAACTAATGGATAGTAAGATAAATGTAGATAGTGTACATGGTAAGGGGAGTACATTTTCTTTTGAGCTAGATATGGGAGTGGCAGATGAAAAAAGTATTACTCATTTGGAAATAAATAATTTCAGTCCTTTTGAAGGTATTAAGGCACTTTTGGCAGAGGATAATAAAATTAATTTAATGGTTATAAAACGCTTTTTAAATAGCTGGGGTATTGAAACTGTAAGTGTAGAAAATGGAGAGCATGCGTTACAGTTAGCCAAAGTAGAAAAATTTGATATGATATTAATGGATTTAAATATGCCATTAATGGATGGAAGAACAGCAGCTTTACGAATTAGAAAATTTAATCAAATTATACCTATAATAGCAATAACTGCTAGCACAGGGGAAAACTTGAAAAATGAGTTGCTAGGGTTTGGTATAAATGATTACATACCAAAACCGTTTTTGCCAGATGTGTTACATAAAGTAATAAGCAAAATATTAGCTAAGTAAAATATTTTGTAAATATTTTAAAAAAATATACAAATGTTTTTTATTTTAGAGTATAAGATTTTTTTAGCTTGTAGTATATATCCTACATTTGTGTAAAATTATTACACTGCTTTATGAAAAAGTATATAAAAATTTATTTGTTTGTTTTAGTTATTTGCATCCCAATTTCTAGCCATGCATGGGGCTTGCTAGGGCATCGCATTGTAGGGCAAATAGCAAGTAGTTATATTACACAAAAAACCAAATCCGAAATTATTAAAATACTTGGGTTTGAGAGTTTAGCCATGGCAAGTAATTGGCCAGATTTTATAAAAAGTGACCCTAGCTTTAAATATCTTTCACTTTGGCATTATGTCAATATAAAATCTGGTTTAACATTTAATGAAGTAGACTCTGCACTTAAAGAAGATACAACCACCAATGCATTTACAAAAACAAACTTTTTAATAAACGAATTAAAAAAAAATAAACTACTTCCTACAGAAAAAAAAATTTTTTACCTACGTTTGCTTATTCATATAATTGGAGATTTGCACCAACCAATGCACCTTGGAAAAATAGAAGACCGTGGAGGAAATGCTATAAAGGTAAAATGGTTTAATGATGATGTAAACTTGCACCAAATATGGGATGAAAAGCTCATCAGTTTTCAAGAGCTCAGTTACACAGAATATGCAGCTTCTATAAACAATACTACAATAGAGCAACGTAGCACTTGGCAAAAACAAACACTTACCCAATGGATGTTTGATACCTATCAACTTTCTGAGAAAGTATATGCATCAACAATACCAGATAGCAGGCTAGATTTTGGATATAACTTTAAATTTATAGCAGCTTTAAATGACCAATTATTAAAAGGGGGTGTACATTTAGCTGGCGTATTAAACGATATTTTTAAATAGTTCTTTTCTTTTTTTAAAATAAAGGGTAGTAATTATTTTTAATAACTATACTTTATTTTTTTCAGCCTCTCTTGCCTCCACTTCGTACTTATTATTGTAATAGCCCACTCTCATCCATTCCCACAAATATTTTATCAAAAAAAGAAAAAACCCATGTTCTCTAAATTGTTTTATATGGCATTGCTCGTGACTAACCCAGTTTTTATCTGCTAAAAATTGTGCTTTAGTAGCCCCATACAAATGAATGGTTTTTCCTAATACCATGGCTATAGCACCAGCATTCATTTTTTTAGCAGCTAATCGAGCTTGCCAAGAATTTTCTTTAATATAGTATTCGGGCTTACTCATACCAAGCAGCTAATACTTCGTCAGTATGATTTTTTGTGTCAGGTTTGGTAATTATGTTTTTTATTTTGCCTTTTTCATCTAATAAAAAGGTAGTACGGTGTATGCCATCGTAGGTTTTACCCATAAATTGTTTTGTACCCCACACACCATATTTTTCTGCTATGCTATGGTCTTCATCTGCAATAAGTGCAAATGGTAATTCGTATTTTTCTTCAAATTTTTTATGCTTTTTTACTGGGTCTGGGCTTATACCAATTATTTCAAAGCCATCTTGTAGCAGGTTTGTATAATTATCTCTAAGATTGCAAGCTTGTGCCGTGCAGCCTGGGGTATCATCTTTTGGATAAAAATATATTATTACCTTTTTTCCAACAAAGTCCTTTAGGGCAATGGTTTCAGCGTTTTGGTCTATGCCATAAAAAGCAGGTGCTGCTTTGCCTATTTTTAAATCTCCAAAGGGTGGGGTATTGGTTTCTTTTTTCATATTTATTTATTTTTAAGCAATGTTGATGAGGGTTTCTTAAATTGTTTTAGTTTAAAATAATTTTTTAATAATTAAAATTTTCTTTTTTTCCAGTAAGTCGGTAAGATTTTATCTTTTTTCTTTTAATTCATAATATCTTTTAAGGTTGTGTTTTTAAATTTTCTGTTTGTTCAATGGGTCTTAAAAAACAAATTATAATAATTTGTTGAAGAAAATAATTTTAAATTTAATGAACCAGTCACCTAACCAACTAATAAACCAAGCAACCAACCCTATCGAGTAAATCTATAAACCCTCTCCGCAATATTACCCACTTGGTCTGTAGCAGATATTTTTAATACATGCTCACCAGCAGTGCAACGTTCATCAAATTTGTAAATAAAATTTATGCCTTTATCATTGCTAAAGCGTAACCATTTTCCATCAAGCAATGCAGTAAAATGTAAAATATCTTCTGTATTATCTTTTATGTTAAACATTATTCTACTGAGCCCTGCTGCATTTATACCATCTCTAAAACCTACTGGTACAATATTAGGCGGCTCTCTATCTACCAACAATTGAAAATTGCCAAACTCTCTAAACGAGGCGGTATACCAACCATCACCTAAATTGGCTTTTGCAAAATCTTTTTTATTTCCGTAAAACCGTTCCATTACTATCTTTCCAGTATCTTCTATAGCAAATTTTTCTCGTATGCTTACAGGGTACATGCATTGCACAGGTACAGTAGCATTGTGCAGTTGATAGATATTTTTGCCTGTAGCAGACGGAATTTCAGCATAGTTAAAATATACTGTATCGTAAATAGCGTTCTCTGGTAAATAAAATTTTAATTTACTATTTTCAAAAATATTTATATAGTTAGGGATTAATTTTTGAGTACAATTAATACGTTGCTTTGTAGCAATATTTGATGCAGCAATTTCAAATTTTAAAGTAGATTGATTGCCATTGGCATCTGCAACAATAATTTTTATAGTATGTATTTCCCCACTCTCTAAATTTATAATACCCTTACTTTCATCAGTGGTGTAAATAAAATTTTCGTACCCTGGCATAGGCGATAAATGCTGTAGATATGGCCCACCGTTTGCTTTCAATTTATGGTCAATGTGCGCATTCATATACCTTGTTTCTGCATAGCTAATACTGTCTATTTCAAAACGACTTATTCTTTTACCATTATCAAAAACAGCTGCGCCGTACACCCCATTTGGGTTAGCACTCATGCTCGTTTTATCTTGCATGGTAAGCGCAAAACTTACTGCATTGGTATTGGTAGTAATTTTATTACCTATAATTGAGTATACACCATTTACTTTTTTTAAAGAAAATATTTTTGGTGATTGATTATAAGTACTAATACTCCTATCGTACATTGCTAGTCTTATAATTTCTGGTGGGGTGTTATCTGTAATTGGCAAGCCAAACATTAGTTGATTTAAGCATTTATCTGTTTTCGTATCTCTTATTTCAAAATGTAAATGAGGGCCTTGTGAGCCGCCTGTGTTCCCACTTGCTGCTATATAATCTCCTTTTTTTACTCTAAATAAATTTACTGGAATATCTAAAAATACTTTCCATTTTTGTAAGCTATATTGTTCGCTGGTTATATATTTTTCGAGTGCAGGTTCAAACGCATTTAGATGAGCATATACCGTTGTTAATCCATTAGGATGGTTTATATAAATACATCTTCCAAAACCATAAGGCTCTATTTTTACTTTAGCTATGTAGCCATCTGCTGCTGCAAATATAGCGGCATTTTCTCGGTGGTCAGTTTGGCAATCAAGCCCCATGTGGTAATGGTTTGGGCGTAGTTCCCCAAAGTTTGCTACAATACCAATATTAGCGCCAACAGGCCAGCCAAAATAATTTTGCGGGTATTTATTAGGTGAAAATATTTGGGCATTTAAACATAATGTAAAGCAGCTAAAGAAAAAAAGAAACGAAAGAAAACGCATGCAGAAAGATTGTAAAAATTAAAAGAATGTGTTTTACAAAAGTAATGCATAAAAGATTGCGCTTAATTTTGGCAGTAAAAAAGGTATAAGTAAATTGTACAGCGTTTGTTTGGCAATTAAGAAAGCTATAATTATAGTCCGTCCCTAATCAATATTTAAGTTTTCACTACATCAATAAAATTTTTTTTTCCTATCTTACCATTTTTATATTTAGTATTTATACCAAAAATTAAATTATGTCCCCTTATGTTCTCCTTTCCTTTGTAATAGGTTATTTTATTTTATTGTTAATAGTGGCTTGGTATACTAGCCGAAACTCTAACAATGATTCATTTTTTATAGGTAATAAAAATAGCAATTGGATGTTGGTGGCGTTTGGTATGATTGGCACATCGCTATCGGGTGTTACGTTTGTAAGTGTACCTGGTGGTGTGGGTAAAGAGTCGTTTGCATATTTTCAGATAGCATTAGGTTACGTGATAGGCTACTTAGTTGTTGCTTATGTACTGCTGCCATTGTACTATCGACTTAATCTTACATCAATATATAATTACCTTAGTGGCAGGCTTGGGGTAAAGTCTTATAAAACGGGAGCATCTTTTTTTATACTTTCTCGTACACTTGGCGCTACGGCAAGGTTGTACTTAGTTGTAAAAATATTGCAAGATGCTATTTTGGCTGAGCTAGGTGTGCCATTTTGGGTAACCACACTTATTATTTTGATAATGATTTTAATTTATACTTACGAAGGCGGTGTAAAAACAATTGTATTTACAGATACTTTACAAACCACTTTTATGCTTACAGGTTTGGTGGTTTGTGTATGGTATATTTTACATGCAATGAACCTCAATATTGGTGATGCTTTTTCTGCCATGGGAAATAAAGGATATTCTAAAATTTTCTTTACAGACCCTCAAAGCAAATTATTTTTTGGCAAGCAAATTCTTGCAGGTGCATTTATAACAATAACCATGACGGGTATGGATCAAGAAATGATGCAGAAAACAATTTCGGTAAAACGATTAGGTGATTCACAAAAAAATATTGTACTACTTTCTATTATTTTGGTATCAGTATTATTGTTGTTTTTGTTTTTAGGAGGGTTATTGCATTTGTATGGCGCACAGCAGGGCGTAACAGCCACTGGGGATAAATTGTTTCCAGAAATTGCATTGCACCACATGCCTTCTTATGTTTCTATTATTTTTATTATAGCTTTAATATCGGCATTGTTTCCAAGTGCAGATGGGGCTATTACAGCACTCACTTCTTCTATCTGTATTGATATTATTGGTATGAAACGTAGAACAGACATGACAGAAGCAGCACAAAAAAAACTAAGGCAAAAAGTGCATCTTACAGTAGCATTTGTATTTTTATTATTTGTAATGGTTTTTTATAAAATAAATGACCCAAGTATGATTGGTGTAATACTTAAAGTTGCAGCCTATACTTATGGACCATTATTAGGCTTGTTTACTTTTGGAATTTTAACTAAGCGAAGTGTGAACGATGCAATAGTTCCTTTTATATGTATTGCTTCACCTATTATTTGTTTTTTTATAGATAAGTTTCAAGAACAAATATTGCCAGGTTTCAAAATAGGCTCTGAATTATTATTGCTAAATGGCTTATTAACTTTTACAGGGTTGTTAATTATTTCAAAAAAATATACTACACCAGCCCTTTAAAATGGAAATAATAAATCCACTTGCAGAAAAATATGTAGAACAATTTACTACAACGCATGAGGGCTTGCTGCAACAAATAATAGCAGATACTTTGCATACACATATACATGCACACATGGTAAGTGGGGCGGTACAAGGCAAGTTTTTAAGCATGATTAGCTGTATGATTAAACCGCTAAGAATACTGGAAATAGGCAGTTTTACAGGCTTTAGTGCATTATGCTTGGCTGTGGGTTTGCAAGTGAAAGGCATTATTCATACAATTGAAATAAGAGAGGAAGATGCCATTGTTGCTCAAAATTATTTTAATAAAAGCAAGTATTCTTCACAAATAAAATTGCATATAGGCAATGCAAAAGAAATTATCCCCACACTACACGAAGAGTGGGATCTAGTCTTTATAGATGCTGATAAAACAAATTATATTGAATATTACGAATTAACTTTGCATTTGTTAAAAAATGGTGGTTTTATATTGGCAGATAATGTGCTTTTTCATGGGCAAGTTTTAGAAGAAAATATTAAGGGCAAAAATGCAAAAGCCATTCATGCATTTAATATGCATGTAACAAAAGATATAAGAACAGAGCAAGTAATGCTTTCTATAAGAGATGGAATAACTTTAATACGAAAATTATAGCATGAAGATTATTTTAATGATAGTGTTTATTTTTTGTAGCAATGTAATTTTTGCACAGAAAATAACGCCTGAAATGTATATTGATATTTATAAAGATGCAGCGGTAGCAGAAATGAAAAGGAGCGGCGTACCCGCATCTATAACACTTGCGCAAGGTATTTTAGAAACCGAAAGTGGCAATAGTGAATTGGTAAAAAAATCAAATAATCATTTTGGTATAAAATGTAAAGCTAATTGGACTGGTGAAACTGTGCGTCATACAGACGATGCCGCCAACGAATGTTTTAGAAAATATAGTAAAGCGGCTGAAAGCTATAAAGACCATAGTGATTTCTTAAAAACATCCTCAAGGTATTCATCCCTTTTTGAGCTTAACCCCACTGATTATAAAGGTTGGGCTTATGGGCTTAAAAAAGCTGGCTACGCAACCAATCCGAAGTATCCACAGATTGTAATTTCGAATATAGAAAAATACAATTTGCAACAATATGATGATTCAAATTTTGGACTAAAAACATTTACAGATGTAACTCAAAAGCAAGCAGAACCTACTTACGCAAAATTGGCTTATGTAGGAAAAGTATTGGATGGGGAGGATGAAATAACTGCTGGTATAAAAAACGCTGACAAAATAAATGGATTAAAAGCTATATATGCAAGTGCAGGTACTTCCTTAATAGCAATTGCAACAAGTGCCAATATAGATTTAGCAAAATTGCTTGACTATAATGACCTTACAAGTGATGGGTTATTAAAAGAGAACCAAATAATTTATTTTGAAAAAAAGAATAAACAAGGCAATGCAGATTTATACAAGGTAATAGAAGATGAAAGCTTGCAAATTATTTCACAAAAAAATGCAGTGCAATTAAAACAACTTTCACAACTTAATAATATGAGAGAATTTATTTTAATAAGAAAAGGGAGTGTGATAAAACTGAGATAATTTGCAAATGTGAAAACATTCAGTTATTTAAATATTATATTAATTGAAGTAGGCACTTGTTTACCCCATAATAAAAGCTAATTATATTAG
>JANXOQ010000041.1 GCA_025357775.1 Ferruginibacter sp.
TAAATTTAAAAAACCCTTCTTATTAAGAAGGGTTTTTTATTTGCAATCAATTTATTTACCAATTACTTTTGTTGCATGACGATAGAAGCACTTTACCAAATATTTTTACAACACCCATCCATAGAAACAGATACCAGAAAAATAAAAGATGGGGACATATTTTTTGCATTAAAAGGACCAAATTTTAATGGCAATACTTATGCAGAAAAGGCTTTAAAATTAGGTGCCTCCTATTGTATATGTGATGAAGAGGTGGATAGTGCAAATGAAAAAATTATTCTTGTTGAAAATGTTCTTAACACTCTGCAGTCATTAGCAAAATATCATAGACAGCAATTTAGTATTCCTTTTATAGCAATTACGGGCAGCAATGGAAAAACTACTACAAAAGAGCTTGTATTTGCTGTGCTTCATTCTACTTTTAAATGTTATACCACAAAGGGCAATTTAAATAATCACATAGGGGTGCCACTTACTATTTTATCTGTACAAAATGATGCTCAAATAGCCATTATTGAAATGGGGGCCAATCATCAAAAAGAAATAGAAGGATATTGTGCCTATACTTTACCCACCCATGGGCTTATAACCAACTGTGGCAAGGCTCACCTTGAAGGCTTTGGGGGTGAGGAAGGAGTAAAAAAGGGGAAAGGTGAATTGTACGAATTTATTATAAAAAATGATGGTACAATTTTTATAAATACTGATTATGATTACTTGCAAACAATGAGTAAAAAAGTACAACATAAGATAACTTATGGTAGCACAACAAATGCAGCGTACACTGGTACTGTAAAAGAAGATGCCTACTATCTTAAAGTAGCAGTAACTACGCCAAATAGTAATTTTGAAATTTGTACTCAGCTGGCTGGTAATTATAATTTGCCAAATGTAATGAGTGCTGTATGTATAGGAAAATACTTTGGTGTGACCGATGAAAAAATAAAAGAAGCCATTGAAAATTACGCACCTTCAAACAGTAGATCGCAGATAATAAAAATGGGTAGCAATACTATATTGTTAGACGCCTATAATGCTAACCCTAGTAGTATGAAAGCTGCTATTGAAAACTTTGCAGCAATGGATGGCATAAACAAAATAGTAATACTTGGTGGTATGATGGAACTAGGTAATGAGAGCTTAACAGAACATGCAGAGGTAGTAGCATTATTGCAGAAATATGACTGGGAAAAAATTATACTTGCGGGAAAAGATTACCAACAATTGCCTAACAATTTTATACACTTTGCTACAAGCGACGATGTAGCAGACTGGTACAAAGCACAAAACTTTCAAAATAAACACATTTTAATAAAAGGCTCAAGAGGTATGGCTATGGAGAAAGTTATACTTTAGTCATAAAATTATAAATTAATAGAGGTGTAGAAAATTTTGGTAAAATTGAAACCACACCTTAGCAATAAAATATCCTAAATTAAAATTATTTCTCCACTTTAATATTCAAATTGTTTTTGTTTAACATTATACTTTTTAAACTTTATTTCTAATATTCTTTTTTTATACTTAGTAGTTATAATACATTGGGTCTGACTTTGTAAAAAAAACACCGCACCTATTACGATGCGGCATCTTATGGGTTTTAGGGGGTATTAGTCTTGTGTATATTGTAATCATTACAAAATTTCAATACCTAGGTTTTTATATTCTATAAGTAGGTTAGACGTAGGTTTTAATTCAGTTATTAATACATCTATTTCTTTGGTTTCGCATATTCTTATACGCTGGCTTGTATTTATTTTTTCTGAGATTGAAAGTAGTACCAACTTTTGCGAAGTTTCTATCATTGCTTTTTTTAATTCTACAATTTCCCAATCATTATCTGTAAGTCCATGAGGTATATTTAATCCATTAATGCCCAAAAAACAAATATCTGCCTGTATTGCTTTTATTTTAGAGATAGCTTCTCCACCTACAGTTATTCTTGAGCTTTTAGATAGTTTGCCACCTATTACAATAACATCTATATTGGGGTGTTTTGTATATTCAAACGATACAGGTACATTGCCTGTAATAAAAGTAGCATGCAAATTATTTGGCAATGCTTTAGCCATTTCTATAATAGTAGTACCACCACTTGTAAGTATAAACATTCCATCTTTTATAAGGCTTACAGCTTTTTGGGCTATTAATTTTATTGAAGTAGGCACTTACTCACTCCATTTTTAATTGTGTTAAATAAACTGGTTTATGTTTAATCATTCTACAAGTTAGATTATGGAAGATACTATCGAATGATTTTATTCTATTAAATCTGTAACAATACTCATCTAAG
>JANXOQ010000046.1 GCA_025357775.1 Ferruginibacter sp.
CTCCAGAAACAGCTGCATCAAAAACAGCTTTGCTATCAAGTAAATTAATATCAATATCTCTTAAAGTGCTTAACTCATCTGTTCCCAGCAAATATTCTTTTGCAGTAACGGCAACACCTGTGGCACTACAATATGCTTCTAAGGAGCCCATTGCGCCTGTGTTTGGGTGTACACGACCACCAGGCACTACTATGGTATGCCCGAGTTCACCTGCAAATCCATCATGCCCTAATATTAATTCTCCATTGGCAAAAATACCACTTCCCACACCTGTTCCCAATGTAATCATTATAAAATCTTTCATACCTCTTGCAGCACCATACATCATTTCGCCTACCGCTGCGGCATTGGCATCGTTGGTAAGCTTTGCAGGAAGTTTAAATTTATCTTCTACTAATTGTGCCAAAGGTATAACACCCTTCCATTTAAGGTTTGGCGCATAATCAATAGTGCCTGTATAAAAATTACCATTAGGTGCACCTAAGCCTATACCTATAAAATTTATATCCTTCATTTTTTCAATTTCTGGATTTAATTTTTCATAAAGTGCATCTAAAAAGTCATTTACATTTTCATATTTGTCCGTTTTTATACTACCTTCAAATACAATTTGTCCTCTATGGTTTACAATACCATATTTAGTATTTGTACCACCTACATCTACACCTATTGCATGGTCTTTTGATAAGTCTAACATTATTCTTTTTTTGTTAAATTTAATAGTGTTTTTATTAGTGACCGCCACTCTTTGTTGTTGCATCATAATTAACTCCTTGTTTACTTAATATACTTTTTGCTAGTATTGCAAATAAAACTAAATATGCAAAACACAATACTGGTACAAAAAATGATTGATGTATACCTACCACATCTGCTAATTTACCTTGAATTGGGGGTATAATTCCTCCTCCTAAAATCATCATTATTAAAAAGGCTGAACCTTGTGTGGTGTATTTTCCTAAACCAGCTATTGATAAAGTAAAAATGGAAGGCCACATTATTGAACATGCTAACCCACCACTAAGAAATGCATAAATAGAAACAATACCGGTTGAAAATAAGCCTACTAACATTGCTACTATTCCCATAACTCCAAAAAACAATAAAGTTTTTATTGGATTATCATTACTTAAATATGCTGCTAACATTTGTA
>JANXOQ010000077.1 GCA_025357775.1 Ferruginibacter sp.
ACCTCCATATTTACGTGTAGTATCTAAATCAGCTTGTATAAAACTTTCATAAATTTTTTCTACTTTTTCTTTTTCTATACCAATCCCTGTGTCAATTATAGAAAAAGAAATTTTTACTTTTTTTAAACCAATCTCTTTTACATATACTCCAAAAGTAACGCCACCATTATGAGTAAATTTTAATGCATTTGCCAACAAATTATTTAAAATTTGAATCAGTTTTTTATCATCCCCAAGTAAATTTAAATTAATATTTTCATCAGATGCTAATTTAAAATACAAATGTTTTGCCTCAAACTGGTGTGCAAAAGAATTATAAATATTTTTTACAAATGTTTCTAAATTAAATGATAGCTCTTCTAATTCAATTTTACCAGATTCAATTTTACTAAAATCCAACACATCATTTACAAGATGAAGCATGTGATTTGATGAGTATTGTAACAATTCAAAATGTTCCAATTGGTTTTGCAAATATGTTTCCATTTTTAACAAATTAGTTGTACCAATAATTCCATTTAAAGGGGTTCTAAGCTCATGGCTCATATTTGACAAAAAAACTGATTTAGCTAAATTTGCTTTTTCTGCTTCTTCTCGTGCCAGTATTAAATTTTGTTGCGTTTTATGGTTATTTTTTATAATGATTATTAAAAATATTCCAAATAATATAAATGGAAAAATATAATTATACAAATTATTTAAAATCAATACATCCTCTGGAATTATATATTTAAATATTAAATATTTTGGCAAAAAAATACTAGCCGCAAGGCAAACAAAAGTAAAAAGTATACTGGGTAAGAAATAACGAATTTCGTTTATAGGGTCAAAAGTAAGTTCATAACAAAGTAATAACGGAAAAAAATAACAAACTACAGAATAATCAAAATTAAGAATATTACTAGCAGATAAAATACCCATACTGTTTACTGCAAATAAAATAGATTTTGCTAAAAGGTATTTATAAGTATAATTTAAATATAATGAAATAAATGTAAAACTTCCTAATATTATTGCAATAATTAAAGTATAATAATAAGAAGAATCAGCAGTTTGAAATATATAAAATAAGTGCAATAATATTGGAACTGTACCCAAAATATTTACTAATCGTATACGCTGTGCATCTTCTGTTTTAAGCAAATTTGTAATGCCAATATTTGCAATTTTATTATAATAAATTTTAATTACTTTCATTCACAATCAATTTAAAAAAGAAGGCCTAAACATGGAAAGCTTAGCATTTAATTCCTGCGGAAGAAAAGGTTTTAATATATAATCATTAAATCCTTTTTTTTGCAAAATAGTATCTATATTTTCAAAAGCAGCAGCTGTAAATGCTATGGCAGCAATTGTAGGTTTTAATTTTCTTATTTCTTTTAAAGCAGTATAACCATCAGCCTCAGGCATTTCTAAATCAAGCAATAATAAATCAAACTCATTTATATGGCAGTATGCTATTGCCTCACTACCGTTTACTGCTTCTGTTACTTCAACCCCCCAACTTTTTAAAAATTTTCGGGTTATTAACATATTTATTTTATTATCCTCCGCTATTAAAATACGCATACCTTTCAATGACTGTACTTCATCACTTATTTTTATTTGATTTATAACAATAGATTTGTTTCTTTCAAAAACTACATCAAAATAAAAATTACATCCTTCTTTTTCTTTAT
This sequence comes from Ferruginibacter sp., assembly GCA_025357775.1. Classification (GTDB taxonomy): domain Bacteria; phylum Bacteroidota; class Bacteroidia; order Chitinophagales; family Chitinophagaceae; genus Ferruginibacter. Next base: position 1,680 of record JANXOQ010000077.1, read on the forward strand.
TTTCTAAATATAATTTACTGCCAAAAGTTTCTACTAATTTTTTACTAATAGTTAGACCTAATCCAGTACCTCCATATTTTCTGGTTGTGTCAATATCTGCCTGTATAAAACTTTCAAAAATTACAGCTACTTTTTCTTTAGGTATACCTATACCAGTGTCTTTTATAGCAAAATTTAATGTAACATTGTTTTCATTTATTTCTCTCAATTCTATGCAAAAAGTAACTCCTCCTTCCTCAGTAAATTTTAATGCATTTGAAAGTAAATTATTTAAAATTTGACTAAGTTTTATGTCGTCGCTTATTACATCTATATTAATATTATGTTCAGTAGATAATTTAAAGTATAAATGCTTCGTTTCAAATTGGTGAGCAAAAGAATTGTAAATATTTTTTACAAATGTTTCAACATTAAATTTTCGCTTTTCTAATTCTACTTTTCCTAATTCTATTTTGCTAAAATCAAGAACATCGTTCACCAAGTTTAACATGTGGTTAGATGAGTAATCAAGCATTTCAAAATGATCTAATTGCCTATTAATATATTGCTCAGATTTTAACAAATTTATTGAACCAATTATTCCGTTTAAGGGAGTTCGTAATTCATGACTCATATTACTCAAAAAAAGAAATTTTGCTTTCGCACTTTCCTCAGCTAATTCTTTAGCTCTTATTAATTGTTCTTCTTTGTTTTCCGTAATTTTAAAAATAAGATATGAAAAAATAATAGTTAATGTAAGTGAAATGATAAAGTTAAACTTAAACATATTTGTTAAAGCATCTTTAGAAATTACTTGTATGGTGCTTATATTTGGAAAAAAAAACATGCATATTAGTAAACTTGAGGCTGTAAGCACAAAAAGAAAAATAACCTGTGTATACTTATCTTTAAGCTTACCCAAAACTGAAAAAACAAAAAATAGTGGTATGTAAATTAAATAGTTTCCAGCTGCTAAACCTTCTGCATAATTTCCTGCTAATAAAATAAAATTTGCACTAATAAAGGCTAAGTTTCTTGCAGCAGTATATTTACCTAATAGGTTAATGTAATAAGTAATGATAATTAGTAAAAAAAATATAATATCTGCACAAACAGTATAAGGAAGCTTGAGATAAAACTCGTAAATAAAATTTGGGATAAATATTGTAGATGCAAAAATTAAAGTAACGTTAAAATATTTTATTTTTAATATATCTACTTGATTATTAGCTTTTGATATACCAGCATTTATTAATTTTTTGTACAATTTTTGTAACATTGATAATTTTGGTTGTAAGAATTATCATTATAACGCAAATAGTACATTTTTATTTTACAGGCAAAGCATTTAATTACTTGTAACTAGCATATTAAAGCAACTACATTATAATTTAGGATGATAAATTGATTCAGCATTTTTATACACGTCAACTTTATCTAGCGTCATTTTTTTAGTTTGCTTTTTTAAATACATTCCTATTTGGTCATCAAAATGTTTATTGCCAATCTTTGCATTTGCACCATACACATTTATAGTCTCAATTTTAGGTAAGCCCACTTTTGCAAAACGTATAAACATTATCAATCCATCTCCACCAATTGATTTTAATTTTCCATTTTTCATTTTCTCCGTCCATTGTGGTGCTAACAAATCTGGAAAACCAGAAAGTGACCATTCCTTATTACCACGAACCAGTTTTTGCAAATCACCAAGCATAATATCGGTATTACCAAAATTTGTTTGCATATAATTTTTTACATACATAAAAGTTTCAATTGCTTCTTCGTTTGTAATAACCCTTGGTGTTTGCCCTTGCAATTTCTTTTTTAAATATTCGTAAGTAAGTAAAAATATAGCTGCTCCTTTGCTTTCTACATTACCTCGCTTATCCCAATTTTTAAAAGTTTTTATTAAACTTGCTATTTCAATATTTACATTTTCGTCAAGCAAAAACATTGGCTCAATATCATACATATATTGCAATTTTTTTGGAAGTTGTTGGTCAAATTTTATGGCTTTAAATTTTTCATAACTTAGTTTCTCACTCTGTGGAAATAGCTCCATAAATCGTACGCTTCTATTCAAGTTATATTCCTCCCAGCCATCTTGTTTTGCAAACGATGTTGCAGTTAAATTATCAGCAGTTGCTGTTGCTAAAAAGGAAGAATGATTGGTATTAAACAAAAACCCACTTTTAGGATTTACATACTGAGGTAATGTGTTTAGCTTTCTAAACTCCTGCCATAATGTAGCGGAAGTATTGCCTGGTAAAGTCTTTTTCCAATTGTAACCACTAGCCCGTATCGGCATTGCAGCATTGTTTATATAAAAAATTGTATCATATTTATCAGCATACATAATATTAAACATACTTAATTCCTGTTTATTTAAAGCAGCATAAAACTCAGTATAATTTTTTGCTTTATCCATTTGATACCATTGGTCTAGCGCACCAATTTTCATATTTGCACCAAGCCGCATGCTAAAAAAACCTTTTTTGTTTTTCATAGTTCCACCATATTTACTCCAATAAATTTTACGCTTAATATTTAGAGGAATTCCTTTTATGCGCAGCTTTATTGTTTTCACTTCTAGGTCTATCCATTGCCCATCAAATTTATATTGAAGGTCATTATCAGGGTTCATTTCTAGTTGAAACTCATCTAACCTATCGCAAAAATTTACAGTATGCGCCCAACCTAAATTTTCATTGGCGCCATGTAATATGCAAGGCGCACCTGCTAGCAAACCTCCAGTAATATTTAGCCCTTCTTCACTACATAAATGAGCTTCGTAAAATGATTGTGGCCCTGTGTTTGGTTGGTGTGCATTTATCAATAAAAAAGATTCTCCTGTGGTAGTTTTGGTACTGCTTATTGCAAAAGCGTTGCTTCCTTTTTTATTATACTCAGGTGCTTCGGGTTCTTTGTTATTAAATATTCTAAACAACGCTTGGTCTGCACCATTAAAAATAGTGAGGGCAAATACTGAGGAAGAAACATATTCTTTTTCAGTGATGGGAAATAACTTTTTGTGTAATACTTCACTCTTGTGTGAGGCTGCATAAGCATTTATGCCTTGCACATACCCACTTATAAGTTTTAAAAATGCAGGTGAAAGTGTGTTCCATTTTTCCTCCGTTATTTCTGCGCAGCGAAACAATGCAAATACAAAATCGCCTGCAACTGCATTTTTACCAAGCACCCTACCCATTAAATTTTTGGTAGGAAGCAGAAGTTGCTGCATACTTTTAAAATCATCTTCTGCTTCTGCCCATGCAAGCCCATAAGCTACCTCCGCATCTGTCTTTGCAAATATATGCGGCACCCCAAAGCTATCTCTTACAATATCAATTGTTGTTGGGTTTATGGGTGCTTGCGCAATAATATTATTTGCAAAAAATGAAAAGAAAAAAATGATAAGCATGTTTTTCATGGGTAAAATTTCAGTATAAATTATTTAAAGAAACAAAGTGCAGAATAAATATAAAATAAATCAGACAAAGGCCAACACATTAAGTTAAAACATAAAATTAAAGACTCGACTTTAAACCTTTAACCTACTTTTATAACAGCCTTCCACTTAAAAAGAAATACGCCATAGAAAAATAAATTATAATTCCTGTAACATCTACCAGCGTAGCTACAAATGGCGCAGAGGAAGCAGCTGGGTCTAACTTTAATTTTTTTAAAAATATTGGTAACATAGAACCCATTAAACTACCCCATAATACTATACCAATTAGCGAAAAGAAAATTGTAGCAGAAACTAGTTTCCAATAAATACCATAGTCATAAATGTGGAGCTGTTGCCATGTTATTATTCTTATTAATCCGATAGTTCCCAATATTATTCCCAGTATAAAACCAGATATCAATTCTCTACGCATTACACGCCACCAATCTGCAATTGACACTTCTTTTAATGCCATTGCTTGTATTATAAGTGTACTTGCTTGCGAGCCGCTATTACCACCACTACTCATTATTAGTGGTATAAACATAGCTAGCACAGTTGCTTTATCTATTTCATGTTGAAAAAATTGCATGGCAGTTGCGGTTAACATTTCTCCAATAAAAAGTATAACCAACCAGCCTGCTCTTTTCTTTATTAGTTTAAAAATACTAATATCTAAATACGGTTCATCCAAGGCTTCTGTACCACCAATTTTTTGTATATCTTCTGTGTATTCTTCTTGAGCTACCCACAAAATATCATCTATCGTTACAATACCAAGTAGTTTATTACTTTTACTAACTACTGGTAAAGCTACACGGTTATTCATTCTAAACACTTCGCCTGCTATTTCTTGATCGTCTTCCACATTCAAACTCACCACTCTTTTGTCCATCAATTCGTTCACTTTTTTATCTGGCGTAGCCAAAATAAATTCACGAATTCTAATATCATCAAGCAATTCTCCTTTTTCGTTTATTACATATATTACGTCAATCGTTTCACTGTTTTTTCCTACGAGCCTTATTGTGTCTAGCACTTGCGCTACCGTATTATGTTCATATATATATATGTAATCAGGCGTCATAAGCCTGCCCACACTATTTTCTGGGTAGCCTAATAATGATAGAGTAATTTTTCTCTCCTCGGGGTCAAGCGTTTTTATTAAATCTCTTACAGCGTTGCTTGGTAGCTCTTCTAAAAAATCTGTTCTATCATCAGCTGGCAATTCATTCAGTAACTCCGCTGCTTTATAAGATGGAAGATTTTTTATGATGCGTTTTTGCTCACTTAGGTCTAATATTTTAAAAACACTAGCAGCCCTATGTATAGATAAATCAGTTATTATTTGGCACTCGTATTCGCTATTGTCATAAATTAGATTTACAACATCTGTTATATTTTGGTCATCCAAAAAGGTACGAATAGTCTCTTTATTTCCGGTACCTATGGCTTCTTCAAATTGCTGTTGCAATGATATTTCTATTGTTTCTACAGACATAAATACATTATGCTATTTTTGTTTTTTATTTATCTGCAATTTATACCATTTATATTTTAAATGTAGGTTATGATTTACGATACTTTATACATAAAAAATACTTTACAAAAAGGAAGAGGTGTTTTTACTACAAAAAAAATACCAGCAAATACTGTTGTAGAAATTGCACCTGTAATTGTAATGTCCTCCGAAGATAGAATACATTTAGATAAAACGCTGCTACACGATTATATTTTTGAATGGGGCGAAAAGCAAGACCAATGCTGCATGGCACTAGGTAACATACCCATTTACAACCATAGTGAAGCAAATAACTGTGACTACTATATGGATTTTGATGCACAACTAATAATGATAAAAACAAATCGAAAAATAGCAGTTGACGAAGAACTAACTATTAACTATAATGGTGAAGTAGAGGGCGAAAAAAAAATATGGTTTGATGTGATTGAATAGATTTAATAGATAGACTTCACAAAAAAAATACCTGTCTACATAAACTGTAGAACAGGTATAAAAATTAACGGTCTATTTCAAATTAGCTAGCTTTTTATCTTTTGGATATTTCACCAAATAACTAAATCTTATTTTTCTACTCTCCCCAGGTTTTAAAGTAAGCTTCCATGTAAGCACACCTAGTTCTTCATTTATTGCGGCATCATCAGAGTTTAATAATTCTACTTCTATTTCTTTTAAATTGCTTATTGGGTATTGGTCTTTCAAAATTACGTTTACATCTTTTACTTTATTATTTTTTACGGTTAACTCATACGTAAATGTTTGTTTAATATTAGCATCTTTTGTTTTACTAAACGATGCATCTTTTACCAATACTCTTTTTACGCCTACCCTTTTATCTTTTCCTAAAGAAAGATTAAGTGTATCGGCTGTTGTATTTGGGTCAATAAAAGATTTACCAATATAAGTGTCATCCATAATAATATTTGCATTACCAGGTATCAGGTCTAAGTTTTGCCAGTTTGTAATTTCTGCCAACAAATACGCATCTGCATCTAACTTTGGCACCGCATAGTTTTTAAGATTACTTTGTATGGCTGCCTCTTTTATATTAATGCTATGCGCTTCGCCATTGCTGGCTATATCGTAAGGTAAATCTATTTCAAAGCTAGTGTTTAGTAAGCCTTGTTTTAAAGTAGTATACTCATCGAGGGTACTAGGCTTTGTTGTTACATCACTAGAACCCATTTCTTTTTTCGCTGTTTCGTTTTCTACTATAATTTCATTTGTTTTAAAACTTTGTACCAAGTTCATCGCATTTACCTGCACCCCCGCAACTCTTCCTTGTAAAGCATTATATAACTGTGGCACATAAAACTGCAAATACCAAGGGCTAAACAGTGGTGCGGTAGTAGTAAAATTTGGTGTACCAGTACTTAATATAAGTTTTGTATTAACCCAATCTATGCCTGTATTTTGTATTACACTTGCTTTATACACAAGTTTTATTGCATTGGTTTTAGAGTTTACACGTATATCGTATATTGGCTGCCAGCCTGCATTGTTTGTATAGTATGACATTGATAAATCTGCCTCTTGTTCGTTTCTACAAACTACTTGCATGGTTATTCTGCCAAAAGGTTTTTCTTCCACATCTGGTTTTGTTTTCACCGTATTATTTGCAATGGCTAACCTAGTATTTAGCCCTTCAATATTTTCTTGTATCGCTTCTATGACTTGCTCAAAATTAAAAATGGCATTTTTATTTTTTTCTATTTTGGCATTGTTAAATTCTATTAGTTTTAAAACCTCTGCCGTAAGGTTTGTTTTATTTGCGCTAGTGGCAATAGTTGCCTCAATTAATTTATCTGTTTTTGCTAACGTACTTTGCTCTATGGCAACTTTATTTTGCAGCATTACTATTTCCTTATTGGCTTTTTTAATACTGTCTTGTATTCTTATTATTAATGGATTTGTAATTACGGGCTTCACAATGTCTTTAGGATAATACACAGTGTATTGCTGCGATAGCAGCGAAACATCTTCTGGGCAGCTTATTTGTAAACTGTTTAAATCTATTTCCGTACTCAACTTATCTATAACTATGTATTTAGTATTTTTGGTGATATTCACCTTTGCCTTGTGCGTAAGTTCGGCACCATAACCAAAGTATACAGTTGCCTCTTTCATGCTGGCATTAGCCTTTGCGGTATCTTGCTGTGCAGTTGCTATAAAAGTAGAAAATGTTATAGCAATCATTAAAATGTATTTTTTCATAAATAGTTTTTTAGATAGATGCATTAAATTTTAAAAATGCATAAATGTTTTTGCCAAATATGTACAAAAAATATATTTGCAAAATAAAACGTCTTTTAAAAAAATGATTTTACTGTAGTAAACCCAAAGAAAAAATATGTCTCAGCAGCATCAATAGCAAAAACAAATTATTAAGATGATCACCCCTTTAAAATAACAGCTGATTATTTTAAAACAAAACGGTGGTTTTGTGGCTTATTTGACAAAAAATAACAATAAGAAACATACTTTTGCAGTAACGGTGGAACAAAAAAATCAACGATATTTTTTAAGAAAAGAGCATAAACTTAAAAGCCGAAAGGCTATTGATTTATTGTTTACAAAAGGAAAAAGTTTTAACAACTATCCTTTTAGAATATGCTGGAAAATTGTGGATGAAAAGGAATTAAAAGCTGGTTTTACTGCCAGTAGCAAAAATTTTAAACATGCCACAGACCGTAACCGTATAAAAAGATTAACCAGAGAAGCGTATCGTTTACAAAAAAATAATTTGCAAGAAACTATCCAAAAAAGAAATAATGGACTTCATATATTTTTTATTTATACAGGCAAAGAAATATCTAAATATGAATTTGTGTTTGAAAAAATGAATGCTCTCTTAAAAAAAATTTTAAAAACAATTGATGAAAACAATCAATAAAATATTAAGCCTACCTTTTATTGTTTTGATTAAGTTTTATCAATGGGTTATTTCTCCGTGGTTAGGTAAATCTAAATGTCGCTATACACCCACTTGTTCTCAATACGGCATAGAAGCTTTTAAAAAATTTGGTGCAATAAAAGGATTTTGGCTTACAGCAAAAAGGCTAGCCAGTTGCAACCCATGGGGTGGTGAGGGCTATGACCCTATACCATAAAAATGTGAACTACTGACGGCGGCTTTTTAGCTCCTTCAGCAGTTATGAAAATACAAAGTGCCATTTTTTTGTTGGGATTTATTTAAAAGCTGACCTGTCGGCAATGAGAAAATTTGCCTTTGTGCCAATTTGAAAATGTGCAAATTCAACGATATATTTGCAATTCAATATTCATAAAAACAATAATCATGACCCAACCGGAGCAACAAAACCAAATAAACATAGAAATATCTGAAGAAACATCTGAAGGTACTTATATCAACCTTGCCATTATTACCCACAGCCATGCAGAATTTGTATACGACTTTGTAAATGTAATGCCTGGTGCACCTAAGAGCAAAGTAAAAAGCAGAATAATAATGACTCCCTTTCACGCAAAGCGTTTTATGAAGGCTATGGTAGAAAACGTACAAAAATTTGAAGCGGTAAACGGCACCATTCAAGATTTAGAATCTGTAGAAATACCTTTTAATTTTGGTGGCCCTGCTGGGCAAGCATAGTCAAATAAAATATTAAAAAAGCTCATAAAACGATGGGTACTGAAAAAGCCTCTACTTTTCAGAATAAAACTTGTAAAGCGATTAAGTTAAAGTTACTTTTAGCTTAATCGCTTTTTTTGTAGATTTTGGGGGGCAGTATAAGCAGCTATGGGGCTTTTTTTGCTTTAGATGAATATTTGGCAAACATATTTGTTTATATATCTTCGGTATCCTTCAATCTAAGCTTCCTAAATTTTGTAAGTGAACTGGGATTAATCACATCATCCGCAGGTGACATATTCAAAAAATACTTGAACGACATATCAAAACGGAAACACTCCACTACATCAACATCGGAAATATCATAAATTGTTTTTAGTAATAAATACTTATATATCCGAATTGGACTTTCTGCGGCAAAACCATTAGTGTGACAATATTTATTTACAAGTTCGTTGTAAACGAAAAAAATATATATCAGGTCGTTTATCTTCCGCAAAAAATTTTCATTTGGTACAATCAAATGTAAAGCGAACTATACTCACTAAATTGAAATTCTACTTTTTGTATTAGTATCTAGATTAAATTTGAATCTAATTCAAAGTAAAAAAAGGGAAGTGAAAAAATTTCATCTTTTACCCCCTTTTTTAATAAGTCTTGAATGACTTTTTCAGTGCCCTCAATAAATCAACTACTGTTTTATCAAGCTAGCACTATCGGGGTAAGTGCTGCTAAAATATACCGCTACTAAATTATGCCCTTTCCTAATGCATATACATACTTGGCTAGGTGTTTAGATATGCAAACTATTCTTTGATTTTTGGTTCCATCTATTTGTTTGTTTTCGATGCAAACACAAAAAAATATTAAAGCACTCAAGTAAAAGGAGCATTTAAAAACTACTCCTTTCGTGAATAATATTTTTTAAAAATTGTACTTAATATTTATGCCGCCTGCATAAGTGGCTTTATCTGGTGCTTTTAAAAATGCATCTGGCAATTGGTTTACAAAAACCATAATTGGATACAAGCTGTTGGTAATATTTTGTATGCCAAAATTTATATCTATATCAATATGTTTGCCAATACTATTTTGATACCCAATTTTTCCATTTAGCAAACTATAACTTGGTGCTTCAAAGGGAACATCAACGCCATTTATTTTTGCAATTCCATTTCCAGTAATTGTCATTTTATCTTTATAAAAATAATTCATGTTGAAATAAAGCCCCACGTTAGTAGCTATATCTACACCAATATTTGCAATTACTTTTGGTACACCTGCTACGGCATTATTGCTAAAATCGCTAATGTAGGTTGAATCCTTCAATGGTAAGGTTATAGTTTTTCCTACAGTTTGAAAATTAAAATCTTTATACTTAAAATCAGAATAGGTAAGGTTTGCAAAAGGTGCAATTGTTTTAATAAAACCTTTATCGGATTTATAAGCTGTGTATTTTACCAATGCTTCTACACCTGTATGATTTTGCTTACCCGTGTTTGAAACAATGGTAAAAAGTGTTGCAGTAGCTCCTGGATTTGGTATAGCAATTGTTGAAAATTTATTTGAATACATTGTATTGAATAATGCTAGTTGAAAATTTAATTTCTTATTTAGCATTTCTCCTTTTGTACCTATTTCAAATTGATTGGCTTCTTCGGATTTTAAATCTTCGTTTACCCCACCATTGTAAGTTGTGCTTACAGATGGAATAAAAAAGAATGAACTCGTAGGTGCTTTGTATCCTTTGCTGTAAGAAGCATATGCTGATATTTTTTTACTGAAAACTTTATTAATAGCTACATGTGGAGAAACTAAACCTTTGTAAGATTTTTCAAATTGCCTTACTTTATTTGGCTTAGCGGCTTCATATAAGCGATCATCCAAATTTATACTCATATTGCTTATACCTATACCTGTGGTAATTGTAAAGTCTTTACTTAACCTAAGCGTCCACTCTGTAAAAAAAGAACTGGTTTTAGAAATAGCAAATAGATTAGCATTTGATGCGCCAATAATATAATAATAAGGATTTCCTAGAGACCAAGTACTTGTTGTATCTTTTGGGTCTTTTAACATAGAATATCCTATAGTATTTCCAATTTGCTTTTGAGCCTCTACACCTGTAATACCACTTAGTGTAACATCATTTACAAAATTAAACTTTGTATCAAATGTAGAACGCACACCAATATTTGTGGTGGCTTTATCTGTCCAGCCGCCAGCAGAACTTAGATTGCTATTGAAAGAAGTGCCAAAAATACTTGTTGTATTAGAAATATTATTGGTAAAATAATACGTGTGACCTACACCTGCTCGTACTGTGTAAACGCCACTATGTGCATCTCTTCTTATATATTCAGTATTACCATTTGGTTGATTATTTAAGAATTGAAGAATAGAATCTTCGCCTACTCTTTGATCATAGCTATTGCTATAACCGATATAGCTGTTAATGTTTTGTTTCGCATTTAGGTTGAAGTTACCTGTAAAATTTACAAAATCTTTTTTTGAAGCATTGTGTGTATTAAAGCCATCAGATTTTTGATGTCCATAATTTAATAATATAGACGATTTTTCTCCTCCAATACCGATGGTAGTTGTGTAGCGTTGCAAACCAAAATTACCCACCAATACATCTTGCCCAATAAATGTTTTTCCGGCTATTGGTTTTGTGGTACTAAGATTTACGACACCTGCAATGGCAAGCCCATATAATGACCCAGCTGGACCTTTTGTAATTTCTACATTACTAATAGAAGCAAAATCAATATCATCCATTGTAGTAATACCTTCCGCATCAGTTAAAGGAATACCATTAAGATATACTTTATAGCCCTGCCCATCAAAATTACTGCTAGCACCCCTTGTACCTCTTGTGCCATTGCCATAACCTCTTATGTTAAATTGCTGGCCAGATGAAACAGCACGGCGTTGCATAATTACGCCAGGGACATTACCATTAATTGCATCATCAAAGAAAATTCCATTCCCCCTTTTTAATTCTATCGGAGATAATTTAGTAATAGAAGTAGGTATTTGTAACAACGATTTATTTTGATTTGAGGTAGCTGTTATTTCTACTTCTTCTAACGATTTACTTTGGGGTTGTAAAATAATCGTAATAAAGTCTGTACAATTTTTTAGATTTTGTTTTTTTGTTTCATAACCCACAAACGAAACTACAATACTTGTTGCGTTATCACAATTTACAGAAAATGAACCACTGCTATTTGTAGTAGTGCTTTCTTTACCAATCATTACACTAGCTTGGGATAGTGGTTTGTTGTTGTTAGCATCTATTACTTTTCCACTAAAAATATTTTGCGCAAAAGTACTTGCAGTAGCCAGAAAAAATAGTATTGAGAATAAAAATTTATGCTTCATTTTTTTAATAATTTAATACAGCTTCGCCGAATGTTAAATAAACATTCGAGCTTACCTGTGAGATAATAATTGTTTTAAAATAATTTGGATATGCTATACTATCTGCGGAGGAGGAGATACAAATTCTATTGAAAAATTTGTAGAAATAAGATTGTAAATAAAATATTTTTTAGGCACATAAAATAAAAATGGCTCTAATTTAAATGTAGGTATTTGCTCGCAAAAAGTATAACTAAAAAAAGGAATATCACTATCCTTATTTTCTTGTTGTTGGTTTTGTTTTTCAATAGCTATGTTCAAATTATCTTCATCGCCATCAAACCAACCAGTAATAATAGCTTTATTGTTTTGGTAGGTTATTTTATCAATATCAAAAAGATGATTATGAATAATTAATTCGCTGCCTTCATCTTCCCAAACAATATCAGTTTTATTTAAAACTATCGTTATCTTTTTTTCATTGCTAAATCTTTTTAAAAACTCCGATTTTAAATCTTGTTTTTTTGCAATAAGAATAATAGTGGCCAAAAAAGGGCCAATAAAAAAAATGAGCGTAAATAAAAATAATATGTACCGTTTTGTAGCCAAAAAACTAATTATTGAGCTGTAAAAGTAATAGTTTTATAGGATTAAGTATTTTATTTGCTTTTAACTTTCAACATTTGATAAGTCATAGGTTAAGCATCAATATTTTTTTTCAAGATATCATTAAACAACCACCCTCGCATATTCCGATTATTAAATCTTTATACATACTCATCTATATATATAAGTAGATATTCTTTTGAACACTTATGATGTATGCCTCAAAGCCAATTTTTAGATCGCATTGTTTGTGCAGTTGTTCCATTCCTTTTCCTTTTTCAGAATATGCCATTGTTAAATTTGGCATTTCTTTTTATAATTTTTTATAGGTATGTAATTTATCTGTTTCTATTATTGTAGAAATACCTATATTTTTCTCTGTCGCATTTTTAATATTTCTGCTGTAAAATTCTCAATTTTTTCTAAATTGATATTTCAAATTATACCATTATCGAATATTTCTACAGCTATCAAAACTGCACTTTTAGTTTCTAAGCTATATGTAATAAAAGCTAGCCTTAAAATACTGTAAGAGAAAAACACTGCGTTTTATTTACATGCCAATAATAGCGATAAGTTTAAAAACGCTTCATTAACTTTTCATACCCCACCACATTCATCATTACTAGCAGCATACCATAAAACATATCTTCTACAGGTATGGTATAAATTCTTGTAGCTAAGTTTTCAGTATCGTTATAAGTTATTACTGGTATAGCAGTAAGAAAACCATTTACTACAAAATATGGGATAAGAATTAGGCAGTAAGAAACTAAAAAAGCAGTACTGTTAAAATACTCAAAGTATTTTCTAAAGCCCATTACTATAAAAATAAATACAGCTAAAAATATGCTTGTATAAGATGTATAGCGAAGGTTTAATGTAAAAAAGCCAACCGCTAAAAGTATAAAGCCAATCATCCATAATAAACCATCTGCTTTTTTATTGCTTTGCAATTTTGGAAAATAACATCGTACACATTCATACACAAACGTACAGCAATAAGGTACTACAAAAAAGAAAAGTACTTCTTCTAATGGCAGGTTGTAAATATTAGTTTTAGTAGCAATATACTCCGCATTAAAAAACCAAATTTTTTCACCTGCAAAATACCCATCCCAAATAATATAAAATATGGCTGGCAGTACCATAGCAGCAAATACGTACTTACATTTTTTAAAAAAAGCTACTTTTTTATCAAAACTAAGCGCAAGTGGCCCTGCAACTGATAACGCTAATATTAAAAAATATGTATAATGTGAGTTCAATTATAAAGTTTAAAAAAAAGAAAATATTATGCAAACATTTCCGCTGCTATAGCTTCACTTTCAGGTTTGCCTACATCTATTAATTTGCCATTGCTATGGTCAAATGCTTGTATCTGCACTATCGTAGCCAATCTTAGGTACAAATCTATCATAGAAAACTTACCTTCTTCATCAATTAATGAAAATATTTTTGAAGAAATTATATGTATACCGCTAAATGCTTTCTTAGTACCTGTAATTCCTTTTTGCTCACCCGTTTTTTCATTAAACCAGCCACAAAGCATATTACTATCATTAAATAATAAATACCTACTTGTAGCTCTATCAGTAACCGCAAGTGTAGCAATAGCATTTATTTGTTTGTGCCATGTTAGCATTTTTGCAATATCCAAATCGGTAAGCA
>JANXOQ010000084.1 GCA_025357775.1 Ferruginibacter sp.
TTTTCAATTTTTGAAATTTTTCTATCAATAGTAAAAACATATATAAATAGCCCTATCAAAATTGTAAGGCAAACAGCCACAACAACATATATTTTTCCATTGCTACGCATTATATCCGCCATTTCTACTTTTTGCTGTACTTGTGCAAAAGATATGCTATTTATAAGGCTACCAACTATTATTAAAAATAATTTAATAAATCTATTCATGCAAAAGGCTTTTATCTTTTATTAATTGTATTCTTATTTTTAAAGTTGCTATCCAAACGCCGAGCAACGTCCATCCAATAACTGCGGGGTAAAAAATGGCTCTCATACCTATATCCATATCATTTTTATCAAGTGCAGGATTACCACTATCGCTACCAGGTGCACCTGGGTGTAAACTACCAACCAGCCTTGGTATTATCCAAATAGATGGGAATAACATTGCAAATGCAAAAATATTATATACAGCACTCACTCTACTTTTTTTATCCATATCCGTAAACGAACTTCGTAGTACAAAGTAAGCTGCATATATAAGTAATGCTATAGCTGCACCTAATAATTTTGGTTCTTTTAATACAGATGCTAAAGATTGTTGTTGGTCTGTAATCCATGTAACTGATACCCACTCTGTACCTGTTATATAGCCTAGTACACCAAATAAACAACCTAAGGCTGCATAGCTAGAAGCATAAATATCGAATCGATGATTAAGTTTATAAAGATATTTAATGCTATATACTGCACTTACTATAAAAAGCACCATCATAGCAAACCACATACATACATGAAAGTACATGTTGCGAATGGTTTCATTTAAGATAGGAAGGCGTGGAACTTTAAGCAAAAATCCTGCTACAATTGTGTAGATAAGCAATACAAAAGATAATATTTTCCACCAAGATTTATTCACAAAAAGGGATGTATTTATTTGCGCCGCAAAGGTAAGGAGATTTAAAGGTATTGTTAGCAGGAAAAAGAATTGAAATTTTGGAGACTGCATCAGTCTCTGTAAAAGGGTTCTCTCAATTTCTATTCTATCTGTGTGGCTCCTACAAAGACTGAATTAATCTTTCCACAAAAACGGGAATAAAATAACAGAAAGTACTACAACTAATACATCTAACCCAGTAATAAGGGCTGCAAGCTGCCATACCGCTCCATCTTTAAATACTTCTGCAAAACCAGTTTTACTTATTTTAATTAATAAAATTAGTTGAGGTAAAATAACAGGAAAGCCAAGGATGGCAATAAGGGCTGCATTTTGTTGTGCCTTTGCCGCTATAGCACTCATTAATGAAAAAGTAAGACTAATGCTTGTACCACCAAGTAATACTATACCAAAAAATCGCCAACCATATACAACTGGGCTATCTAAAAAAAAAGAAAATAATAGTAAACTTACTGCACTCATAATTAGCATAAGTATTACATTAAAAAGTAGTTTTGCTATAATAAATTCCACAGGCGATGCTATTGAATAAAAATAAAGCATTAACCCTTTACTTTCAGCCAAAAAACTTTTTGCTACTGTATTTACACAAACAAAAAGTTGTATAATCCAAAATAAACTATTCCAAACAGTAGAATCTGGGGCATTTTCAAATGATAGAAAAATTACAAAAACGGTAGAGGTTATGTATAACAAAATGCCATAAAATGTATGCTGCTGGCGAAGCTCCAGCATTATATCTTTTTTTAATAAGGCAAATATTCTTTTA
>JANXOQ010000087.1 GCA_025357775.1 Ferruginibacter sp.
GCTAACAGAAAAAAAATTGAATTTAAAAATAGCCTCAGTAATTTTTCAAGAAAAATTGATAACAACGATATTAGTTTTACAGGTAAACAAATAAATTATTTTTCTGAGCTATCGTTGTTTGTACCTTATAAAGAAAACAGCATTGTTGCAGGAATTAATTTTGTTGGAAACGAATTTTCCAAAGGCACAAACAATATTCCCTTAAATAATTTTAGCAACAATACAATTGGTGCATTTGTACAAAACACTTGGAGCCTTAAAAAACAATCAAATATTGAAGTTGGGTTACGCAATGATTATCATTTTACATATGGCAACTTTTTGTTGCCTAGGCTTGCTTTATTTTATAGGTTTAATGAGCACTGGGCTACAAGAGCTGGTGTAGGCTTAGGCTACAAAACACCCAATGCACTAGCAGCACAAAACACTGATATTGCCATACAAAATATACAACCAATTGCTGCAACTGTGGCTGCTGAAAAATCTATTGGTTACAATGCAGAGGTAAACTATAAATTTAAATGGGCTAACGGTAATAATTTTTTTATAAACCATTCATTTTTTTTAACAAAACTTAGTAACCCTGTAATTGCCAATTACGCAGCAAATGGCGATGTTTTTTTTACTAACCAAAATAAACCAATTGTAACAAAAGGTTATGATGTATATGTACGAGCAATGGTATATGAGTGGGAGTTATATGTAGGCTATACCTATACAGTTGCTGAAAGAAAATATTTACAACAAAATAAATTTATTCCCTTAACACCGAAGCATAGATTAGCTTTTACCGTAGTGAGAGATTTCGAAGAAGAGGGCATACGATTTGGGCTTGAAGGTTCGTATAGTGGCTACCAATACAGAGACGATTATACAAAAACACCTGGCTACTTTTTTGCAGCCGCAATGGTAGAAAAAAAATTTGGCAAGAATTTTAGTGTTGTATTAAACGGCGAAAATTTATTTGATTACAGACAAAGCAAAGTTGAAAGCCTTTTTACGGGTAGCATTAGCAGCCCTAATTTTAAACCGCTCTGGGCACCAATTGATGGGAGAGTTATAAATCTTTCAGTAAAGTGGAAGTTGTAAACGGCAAGCCTAAAATCAGAATTTATCTTTCTAGCAGCGGTATTAGGCTTGAGAAATATATTGTTGATTATCGATTAAAATTGGCTAGTTTAATACTTTTAAATTTACACCACACAAATACATTAAACAGCTAAAACAATTTCAAAAAATTATTGATCATAAATTTACTTTTGAAAGGCTAGGGGTATAAAACTTATTATAATATATACAGTTTTACAAAAAAAAGTATACAAAAAATTATTTAGAGTAGCTTTATCAGCAATTAACATTTTTACGCTGTTGCTTTTATTCTTCTAAAAACCAACCATGCCAATACTGCCAATACCACTCCAATAATACCAAGTATAGGGTAATGCAAAACTCTTTTAGCCTCATCATTACTCACAATAGCGCCGCCAACAGCAGCCATTACACCAACACTTAATTGTTGTATACTGCTGTTAATAATTAAAAAAGATCCACGCTCTTGAGGCGTAGCAGTGCTTGTAATTTGTGCACTACCAACCACCATTCTGCTTCCGCTAAAAACAAATAAGGTAGAAAACACCGGAATAATAATCCATAGATTATTGGTAGCCAAATTAGGCAATGCTAATAAAGGAATAAAGGATAAAAAGCTAAGAATAGTAAAAATTAATAGCCTGCCGAATTTGTCGCTCAATTTACCCACTTGTGGGCTACAAACCACGGTTAGTAAGCCCCCTACAATATATACGAGTGGCACATCTGTTTCATAATTTACGCCTAAATTATATGTAGCAAAATCTGTAAGAAACGGAATGATGCTAAAATGGCTCATCATTAATAAACTACTTAGTAATAATGCTAGGCGCATTTTTGCATCACTAAAAATGTTTATAATAATTTCGTAAGCTGTATTTTTTACTATTCCATTTTTTAAATGCTCTATAAACGAAGGCACCATAAAAATTGATAATACAAAAATAAGTGTACACAAGCTTGCTAATACAATAAACGGAGTATGCCATTGGTAATGCCCTGCAAGCCACAGCCCACCAGGTACACCTAATACACTTGCAAGCGCAAAGCCAGTCATTAATATTCCCATAGCTTGCCCACGCCGCTCATTAGGAATATAATCTCCCACCATGCTTAATATTACGCTGCCACCAATGCCACCAAATAAACCTGTTAAAAAACGTGCAGCTAGTAATTGATGATAATTTTGTGAAAGCCCACATAGAAAAGTTCCAACTGTAAATCCAGCATACACGATCAATAATACTTTTTTTCTATCAAACCTATCTACAAAAGCTAAGCAAGCCATAGCACTTATAAATGCACCAATACTAAATACCGATACAATTCTACTAAACTGTGTACTATTTATTCCCCAAAGTTTTTTCAATATAGGCCCAAGTGGCATTACAATCATAAAATCTACAATATTTGTAAACTGTACAAGTGCAAGTATAAATAATAGAATTAATTCTTTTCTTTTCATAATTAGTCTTCATAAACACCGTAACTAAAAATCTATTTACAGTTTGCTTAATACACTTGGCAACTGCAGATTACTCATTGTTAACTGACTCCGCTTCCATTCCCCACGGCATCATTCGGTGCTATAAAATACAATTTTCCATCAGCATTTTCTGCCATCAATATCATGCCATTACTTTCTATACCACGCATTTTTCTTGGGGCAAGATTTGCAACTACAACAACTTGTTTACCTACAATAACAGCAGGCTCAAAATGAAGCGCAATGCCACTTACGATCGTTCTTATTTCAAATCCTAAATCTACTTCAAGTTTCAAAAGTTTATCTGCCTTCTCTACTTTTTCTGCACTTACAATTGTACCTACTTTTAAATCTATTTTTGCAAAATCATCAAATTGAATTTCGGGTTTAGTAGCCTCCCTAAATACCTCCAAAGGAGGGACTTTAGTCTCTAATAATTTATCGTCCTTTTTTAAATTTAAAGAATCACCTGTTCTCTGTTGTCCCTTATCCGTTATTTGTTGTCCTTCTTCCGTCATCTTTGCCATCGCTTTCATAGCTGCACTTTTAATTTTTAATTTCTCTACTTGTTCTGCAACTTCTGCATCTTCTATTTTTCTAAACAATAATTCAGGAGCTCTTAAAGAATATCCAACACTTAATAATTTTGTGCTGCCAGCATTTTCCCAATCAAGCATTTTATCTACAGTTTTCATTAATACACACAAACGTTTAGCTGCATTAGGTAAAAATGGATTTATAAATATTGCAAGGTTGGCAACCAACTGCAAACAAATGTGCATACAGTTATCAACCAATTCTTGTGCTTCTGCTGTCATTTGTCCGTCTTGGCCAATTTGCTTAGCTACAATCCAAGGCTCTTTATCCTGCATGTACTTATTTCCTTTTCTTGCAAGGTCTATCACTGCAGTTTGTGCATCTCTAAATTTATACGCTTCTATATTTTTTTCAATTAATACTTTCGTATTTTTTATTTCTTCTAATAAAAATTTATCTGCCTCCTCAATAATATCATTGTGAAACTTTGGCACTTTACCACCGCATAATTTATGCATTAATACAAAAGCACGGTTTACAAAATTGCCAAACACCGCTACCAGCTCACAATTCACCGCTTCTTGAAAACCCTTCCAAGTAAATTCGCTGTCCTTTGTTTCAGGTGCAATGGCATTCAAATAATAACGCAAAGCATCCACCATCTGGTCGCCACCATTTTCTTTTTTTACAAAGTCGTTTATATAATCATCCATCTCTATGCTCCATCCTCGGCTAGTACTCATCTTATCTCCTTCGAGGTTCATAAATTCATTGCTTGGTACATTATCAGGCAAAATATTCCCATGCAGCTTGAGCATTACAGGAAAAATTATTGCATGAAAAACAATATTATCTTTCCCTATAAAATGAACCAACTTAGTATCATCATTATACCAATAAGGCTTCCAATCTTTATCATTATCTAATGCCCATTGTTTGGTGGCACTTATATATCCAATGGGTGCATCAAACCAAACGTAGAGTACTTTAGCCCCCCTGCCCCCCAAAGGGGATTCTTGGGAAGTCTCCACTTTTTTTGATAACGAATTTAATTTTTCAGATATTATTTTTAGCGTATTATCTGTTTCAAATAAAACTTGCTCATTTGTGAATCGAATAACTTCAAATCCATTTTCATTTAGCCATTTAGTCCTTTCTAAATCGCTTATAATATTTTCAGGCAATTGGTGTATCAATCCATCTACTTCTATAACAAGCATTTTATCTAGACATACAAAATCTGCAATATAAGAACCAATAATATGTTCTCTCCTAAACTTGTACCCCTCTAGTTTTTTGCCACGCAACATTTGCCAAAGTGCAATTTCTCCATCGGTTGGATTATTTCTTCTTTTCTTTACAAATTCTTTCATCAATTCATAAAGCATAGGGTCAGCAGTCTGATATTTGAAAATTGGCTTTCCACTTTCAGAGTCCAAAAGCCCCCCTTGGGGGGTTTGGGGGGCAGTGCCTGGTACTTTAATTCCCCAATCCAAATCCCTGGTAACAGCCCTTGGTTGCAATCCCATTTCTATCCATCCTTTGCATTGCCCTACCACATTAGCTTTCCAGTCTTCTTTGTGTTCTTCTAAAATCCATTTACGCAAAAAATCTTCGTGCTTGTTTAATGGCAAATACCAATGCGTGGTAGCTTTTTTTATAGGTTTATTTCCGCTAAGTGTACTACGAGGATTTATCAATTGCTCAGGGCTTAAATCTGTACCACATTTTTCGCATTGGTCGCCATAAGCACTATCATTTGCACACACAGGGCAAGTACCAATAATATATCTATCCGCCAAAAATGTATTGGCTTCTACATCAAAAAACTGTTCGGTTTCTTTTATTTCTAAATCACCATTATCATTCAGCATAGTAAAAAATTCCTGTGCTGTTTCATGGTGTATTTGCTCACTTGTACGGTGATAAATATCAAACGAAATACCCAAATCTGCCATATTACTTTTCAGCATAGCATGGTATTTATCTACAATAGCCTTTGGAGTAGTTTTTTCTTTCATGGCCTGTATCGTAATAGCAGCACCATGTTCATCGCTTCCACATACATATACTACGTCACGCTTTTGTGCACGCAAGTAGCGTACATATATATCCGCAGGTAAGTATGCACCCGCAAGGTGCCCAATATGCTTTGGTCCATTTGCATAAGGCAAGGCAGAAGTTATTAAGTATCTTTTTGGTTCAGTCATTTTCTTTTTTTAATACAATACAATTTTTTTGTTACACAAAATAAATTTTGTGTCTGAGCTAAAAGACAGCTATGGTCATCATTGGTGGCGTCGCACATTTCATCTTCACTTATCTATTTAGCTTTTATTATGCAATAGATTGATGCAATAGTTTTATACTGATACATTATAAAATTTGTCAGGCTGAGCTTGTCGAAGCCAGTACTATCCAAAACGAGGTATTAAAAATAAACAGACCCGCCTTCGACAAGCTCAGGCTGACATTTCGATTTTCGAAAGTGACTATTTCAAATTTCTTAAAGAACAGAATGTAGCGATTACTTGCAAAAATATCGAAACTCAACTCAATACCGAAATTTGCTTAAATTCAATTTTACTTTTACAAATAATATTACATTTACTACATGCAAAGAAAAAAATTTATATCTGCTGGTTTTTTAGCATTTACATCCTTAAAATCAATGGCAGCAATTATTTCGGCAAATAGCAATGAAGAAAGCACAGCAAAAATTCCACAATACCTCAAAAAAGACGACAGCATCGGCATCACTAGTGCAGCTGGTTACATTACGCTTGCAGATTGTACTGATGCTATAAATATGATACAATCTTGGGGGTTTAAAATAAAAATGGGCAATACTATTGGTAAAAAATCATTTGTATTTGGCGGCACAGATGAAGAAAGACTTGCTGATTTACAACAAATGCTTGATGATGAAAGTTTAAAAGCAATTATGATAGCAAGAGGTGGTTATGGTTTGGTACGCATTATAGACAAACTCAATTTTGCAAAGTTTATAAAAAAACCAAAGTGGGTAATTGGCTTTAGCGATGTAACAGTATTGCATAGCCATATTAATAAAAATTTTGGTATTGCTACGTTGCATGCAAAAATGTGCAATAGTTTTGTAGCACCTGCAATTGCTGAGCCAATTCAAATAGAAACTTTAGAAAGCATAAAAAAATGTTTACTAGGCGAAAAGATTATTTATGCCGCACCCGTAAATGCAAATAATAAACTCGGCAAGGCAAAGGGTATTTTAGTAGGTGGTAATTTAAAAACATTGGAAAGTTTATCTGCATCTGCAAGTGATATTGTAACCAAAAACAAAATACTATTCGTAGAAGATACTAGTGAAAAATTGTATAGCATAGACAGAATGTTTTGGAATTTAAAAAGAAGTGGCAAACTTGCAAACCTAGCAGCATTAATAGTTGGAGGGTTTAAACTAAAAGTTGATGATGTAGGTGATGAGTTTGGAAAAACAATTGAAGAAATAGTTTTGGAAAAAATTAAGGAATACAATTACCCTGTTTGTTTTGATTTTCCCGTAGGGCATCAAAAAAATAATTTTGCATTAAAATGTGGGGTATCATATATGCTAACAATTGAAAATAATTCAATAAACTTTAAGGAATTCTAACTACTTTATTTGTTCGAAAAAAGAAACTGTTATGGCATCTTAAACATTTGGTAAAGAATCTTAAAAATACTACCCTACTTTTGGAAAAAATTTTAATAATAATTTATATAAGTGCAACTTACTACCGAGCAACAATCCATCATAAACTCCACGGGCAACATTAAAATAAATGCAGTAGCTGGCTCAGGTAAAACCACAACCGTTATTGAATATGCAGCAACAAGACCACAAAACAGCAAAATTTTATATTTGGCTTTTAATAAATCGGTAAAAATAGAAGCCATAAAAAAATTTGCGGATAAAGGTTTAACGAATGTAAAAGTAGAAACCGCTCATTCATTAGCATACAAGCAAATTGTATTTGGCAATAATTACAACATAAAAGCACAAGGGTATAAAACCAATGAAATCGCTGATATACTTGGGTTGCAGGGCAATGGTGAAAAACATTATGAGTACGTGCTTGCCAATCATATCAATAAATTTATAGCATACTTCTGCAATAGCGATAAACAAAAAATACAAGAGCTAAATTATCTTGATACTATAAGTGATACAAAGGCAAAGCAATTTATAAAAAATTGTTATCAATATTTAGAAGGATTTACAAGGCTTTTTCTAAAAAAAATGAATGATGGTGACATAGACATTACACATGATTTTTATTTGAAAAAATTCCAACTATCAAAACCCAATCTTCTGTACGATTATATTTTGTTTGATGAAGGACAAGATGCATCTGCTGCTATGCTAGATGTATTTTTAAACCAAAGAGCTACCAAGGTAATTGTAGGAGATACACACCAACAAATATATGGCTGGCGGCATGCAGTAAACTCGTTGGAGAAAGCAGATTTTGCAACGTTTCATTTATCTACTAGCTTTAGATTTGGTACAGATATAGCTAAGCTAGCAATGGAAGTATTACAATGGAAAGATAATTTAGAAAATTACAAACCCTTGCTTATAAAAGGGAAGGGAACGCATAAAAAAAGTATTTCAAAAGCGGTAATAGCAAGAACAAACTTGGGCTTACTTTTAAAAGCAATAGAGTACGTAACCGAAAAAAATAAATTAAAAACATTATACTTTGAAGGAAATATAAATTCTTACACATACGCAGATAATGGTGCATCATTATACGATGTATTAAATTTATATAATGGAAAAAGGCATTTGATAAGAGATACGCTTATACAATCAATGAAAAACATTGAAGAGCTAGAAGAGTACATAGAAAAAGCAGAAGATGTACAACTTGGTATGATGGTAGAAATTGTAAAAGAGTATGGTAATGAAATACCTGATATTATAAAATCTATAAAGGATAAGCATGTGCCAAATGATGACAAAGAAAAAGCGGATGTTGTTTTTTCTACAGTACATCGTTGCAAGGGTATGGAGTACGATGAAGTAGAGTTGGTAAATGATTTTACCAATGAAACAAAAGTGGAAAAAGCTGCAAACGAAAACAATAACGATGATTTAAAAAATGCAAAAACAAATGAAGAAATTAATTTATTATATGTAGCTATTACACGTACAAAAAATATTATTCATTTTCCAGAAACGATGTTGCCGTTTGATTTTCCTGCATCGCCAGGTATAAAAATAATAAAAGTAGAACCCGATGAAGAAAAAAAAGCAATAAAAAATAAGAAAGAAGCAATAAAAAATTTACAAAAAATAAAAGAGAAAACTTACAGTTTTGATAAAGTAAGAGAAAACCATAAGGATGCGTACAAACCTTGGACTGATTCGGATGATACCATGCTAAAAAAACTTTTTGGTAGCAGCGAAACCATTGCAGAAATAGCAAACCATTTTGGGCGAACAAAAGGTGCTGTTTTTGCTAGAGTAAAAAAACTAGGGCTTTCTTTCTAAACAAAAAATAAAAATACTCTTTTCATTGGTAGTATAACTTACAAGTGCTAAATTTATTGCACACGTAGTTGTTAAACAAAAAATAGATCTTTAAAAAAACATACAAAATTTGTCAATCTTTAATATTCTTTTTGTTAGCATTAAATTACAATAATGTCAGCTTGAGCTTGTCGAAGGTACTATTTTAGTGCAGGCAACTTTTTACAAATGGCAACCTGCTTTCAACAAGGTTAGGCTGACTCTAAAATTATGGTAAGTTTTAAAAGCAAATACCAAACAAAATAACTAATCGTAGATTTATCTACCTAATCCTAAAAATTTATACATTTCTTTATCTACTAAAATTGCACATGAACCAACGCTTTTATTCACTTGATGTTTTTAGAGGAGCTACAGTAGCTTTAATGATATTAGTAAACAACCCTGGCAACTGGGGGCATATTTATTATCCGCTAGACCATGCAGAGTGGCATGGTTGTACCCCAACAGATTTGGTATTTCCATTCTTTTTATTTGCAGTAGGCAATGCAATGGCTTTTGTAATGCCTAAGCTTGAGGCAGCTGGCGAAGCTTTTTTTTGGAAAAAAGTTATTAAAAGAAGTTTGCTCATTTTTGTAATTGGTTTGCTACTAAATTGGTTTCCATTTTTCTTTTACGAAAACGACCATTTGGTTTTAAAAACATGGACACATGCCTCAATAAATGCTAAAGGAGAAATTTTTGGTGTAAGAATATTTGGTGTACTACAGCGGATAGCTTTGTGTTATTTCTTTGGATCAGTATTAGTACATTATTTAAAAGTACGTGGTGCATTTATAGCAAGTGCTGTTATTTTATTAGGCTATTGGTTTTTATGTTTAGCAGGCAATATTACCGACCCATTTAGTTTAAAAGGTTGGTTTGGCTCAAGCATAGACCTTGCAATAATGGGCGATGCACACATGTACCATGGCGAGGGAATTGCCTTTGACCCCGAAGGAATAATGAGTACTTTTGCAGCCATTGTACAAGTAATATTTGGCTACCTCATAGGAAATTATATTTTGCAAAAAGGTAAAACACAAGAAATGCTAAATGCACTTTTTGTAACAGGTTGTATATTGATGCTTACAGGCATGGCATGGAACATGGTTTTTCCACTAAATAAAAAAATATGGAGTAGTAGTTATACTATTTATACAACAGGTTTGGCAGTATTGGTATTATCTGTAATGATGTATTTAATAGAATTTAAAAATGTAAAGGGAGCATGGAGTAAATTTTTTGATGTATTTGGGAAAAATGCTTTATTTATATTTGTATTGAGTGGAGTATTGCCAAGGCTAATGGGATTGATAAGGATAAAAGGAGCTATACTACCCAATGGAAAGCAAAGTTATCTTACTCCATTTAGTTGGTTTTATGAGCATGTATGTAAATTAATTTTACCAGCAGAACCCCGTTTTGGTTCTCTTATTTATGCTTTGTGTTTTATAGCGATGATGTGGTTTTTTGCATGGGCATTAGATAAAAAAAAGATATATATAAAAGTGTAATAAAAAATTAAATTCGAAATAAAACAACTCAACAAATTATCACAAACTTCACAAGTCCAACTCCGGAGGGATTTAGGGAGCTAATAAATCTCTCTATGATGGAATTTATAAAAATAACAGAAACAACGAGCCTCTATAATAGTTTAGAAAAAATGAGTGTGCAAGAGTTACTTAGTAACATGAATGCAGAAGACCTAAAAGTGCCACAAGCTGTAGAAAAAATAATACCAGCTATAGAAAAGTTGGTAGATGCAATTACTGATAAAATGTTGGTTGGTGGAAGACTATTTTATATGGGTGCTGGTACCAGCGGACGCTTAGGCATACTTGATGCGAGTGAAATACCCCCAACTTTTGGCCTGCCTTATGGTATTATTATTGGCTTAATAGCAGGTGGAGAAAAAGCCATACAGCATGCTGTAGAAAATGCAGAAGATAGTCTAACACAAGGATGGGAGGATTTGCTAGCACACGACATAAATGACAAAGACGTAGTAATTGGTATAGCTGCAAGCGGTACTACACCTTATGTAATTGGCGCAATGGAACAATGCCAAAAATTAGGAATCATTACAGGCTCTATCAGCTGCAACCCAGGCTCCCCAATGAGTAACTATGCTGATTTTGCAATAGAGGTAGTAGTAGGGCCTGAGTTTGTAACAGGTAGCACTCGTATGAAAAGTGGTACCGCACAAAAACTAGTTTTGAATATGATTTCTACAGCCGTGATGATACAAATTGGAAGAGTAGAAGGAAACAAAATGGTAAATATGCAACTATCTAACGATAAGCTGGTAGACCGTGGCACAAAAATGCTAATGGAAAAAACAGGTATAAAAAGTTATGAAGAAGCGAAGGCTATGTTGGTTAAAAATGGCAGTGTAAAAAAAGCGATGGAAGCTATGCCGAGTTGAAAGTTAATCAGTAATTGGCTTTTTTATTGGCTTTCAAATCCACTACTTTTTTTCGAAGATTTAGAATGGAGAATTTAATTTGGAAAACTAACCTTTCCCATACTAACACTAGGAACTTTATACCCAAAATTTGTTTCCCCTCCGCACAGTGCTTCGTTGGCTAAAATTGCAAACAAAACTGCTTCCTTTGCATCAGGATTAATATTCAAATCGTTGGTGGTTTTAAAAATTGCATTTTTCATTTGTTTCTTTAAATGCCCCATTAGTAAAGGGTTGTGCATTCCTCCCCCACTGCTGTAAATCACAAAATCTTTATTACCCATATTCCTCATTATTGCTTCCGAAATTGTATCTGCACTAAATTTTGCTAGGGTTGCCATTATATCATAAACTGTCAACGCTGTAGTATTTGTTTTTTCTTGTGCTTGCTGTAAATAAGCAAGGTTAAACAACTCTGGCCCTGTTGTTTTTGGAAAAGACTTTGCAAAAAAATCATTTTCTTTTAATGCTTCAAGTAAGTAAATATTAATAGTACCTTGTAGAGCCACTTGTGCATCATCATCAAAATATTTACCTATAAAATACTTTTGCATTACCGCATCCATTAGTGTATTACCTGTACCTACATCTGTACTAAACATTTTGCTTGCATCTAAATCTCCGTCTAAAAAAGTAAAATTTGCAATACCTCCCATATTTAGCATAATTCTATTTTCTCCTGCCTTGCTAAAAATTAAATAATCGCCATATACCGCTAGTGGTGCACCCTCTCCACCAGCTGCTATATGTTTTTGCCTAAAATCACTTAGGGTAATAATACCAGTTTTAACAGCAATATGGTCACCATCGCCTATTTGCAGAGTAGCATTACCATAACCTTCTTTTTTATGCAAAATTTTAGGTGCATGGTATATTGTTTGTCCATGACTTGCAATGATGTCCACTTCTGTGTGTTTTATTCCCCATTTTTGTAAACAAGTATTTATCATTTCAGCATGTAGTGCACCCACGCTGGCATTAAGCAAACAAACTTGTTCCAAATCCACATCATGTTTGCTAAAAATTTTTTTTATCTTTTCTTTAAATGAAGACTCGTAAACAATAGTAGCAAATTGTTTTACTTCTACTATTGTATCTGTCCCAAATCCCTCTATTTCGCACAATGCAACATCAAGCCCATCTAATGATGTACCACTCATAAGCCCGATGATGGTTCGTTTATTTTTGGAAGCAATGGCGTGGAGGTTGGTTATGTTTTTGTTCATTGGTATAAAAATAAAAAAACAGCGACTAAAGTGCCGCTGTTTTTTTTATAAATTTCATTTAATTAAAATATTGGGTCATTTGGTATATTAGGATTATTATTCCTTTCGTTGATTGGGTAAGGGAAAAAGTTTCTTTTACGTTCCGTTAGAGGACGCCCAAATCTACGCATATCTTCTAATTTTAATCCACTCAAGTACATTTCTATACAACGATTGCGATAAACTTCTGTAAGTAAAGAGGCTACGTCACTTGCACCTACGTACCCAGTGGAAATATTAGCTCCAACTCCATTTACATCAATTGAAGGTAATTGATTTAATACTGCATCAATGATAGTTTGCGCAGCTGTAACATCTGGGCTTGGTTGCCTAAGTAAACACTCGGCTTTTGTTAATGATATTTCATCAGACAAATAAATAGGTATTTTTCTTAATGCTGTATTCCAAAAACCATTTAGTCTAAACCTTGGGCTTGCAGAAATTGTTGTATAAAATGGAACTCTAGAATCATTTAATAAAGGACGAATACCTATTGGTAAACCCAATGTAGAATCAATAGGCTGATAAATATTGTTAGTAGATGTTACAGATTGAAATATTGGATTAGAAACTGCAGCATCAAAATTAAATGTGGAGACTTTTGTAAGGTCAACCGAATTTGCAGCAGATAGAGATGCGGAATAGTTTCCAACAAATAGATAATATCTAGCTTTCAAAGCATAAATCGTGTTAGATAAATCTATACCAGCAGGTAGATCAGCTATAAATCCAGCACTAACTGGGTTCGCAGCTAAAGTTGCTAGTGCATCGTCTAGTGCTGAAATAGCATTTGTAAAACCCTGAAACCTTGGGATGAATGTGGTAGTAGGTGTGCCTATAACATTTGGTACATTTTCCCAATACATACTTTGTGCACCAATGCTTAAAGCTTTAATAATACTTACATAAGCAATCAAACCACTAGCATAACCTTTATCGCTAATTTTAGATGCATTTTGTATAACATTATTTGCATCATAAATACATTTGCTACTTGTTGTCCAAATACTTTGTAATAAAGCATTAGTATTATCAACAGTACCTCCTCCAGATGTTAATTGTAACTCTGAAGCATTACCAACATTTACCAAAAATGTTTCGTTTGTTGTAAGTCCCGTAGCATCTACTAAACCATAATGAACAGATTGGGAATAGGTTTTTTGTATACCAACTGCAACACCCATTAATGCTTTCGCATTATTTAAAACTGCATCAGACGTAGCCGCATTAGGATTTTCGAAGTTTTTTTTGCAGCTCAACATGCTAATTATAGCTAAGAGCAAAAACGATTTCAATTTTATTGATTTTCTCATTTATAAAAATTTTATTATATTAAAAATTTGCCTTTAAACCAACACTAACAGTTTTTGGGATTGGAACAGATCCGAAATCAATACCTCTTAGTAATGTACTTTGCCCACCTGCATTTACCTCTGGGTCATAGCCAATGTAGTTATCCCAACTAATTAAATTTCTGCCTGTAATGCTAAATGTTAATCCTTCAAAGCCTTTGAATTTACCAATATTATAACTTAAAGACAATTCTCTTAATTTAGTAAATGCTCCATTATCAATTCTCCATTGTTCAATAGCATAAATTCCAGTTGGAACAATTGCAGTTGGGCTATATGCACTAATATAACCCCTAGGTATTTGTCCAGTTTGTTCTAACTCTGCAATCTTACCATTACCTACACCTTGTCTCGTTCTAAAATCAGCATTGAATACTTCTAAGCCCATCACAGCATCTAATTGAAATCTCAAACCAAATCCTTTGTAAGTAAATTCATTGGTTAATGTTGTTGTATATTTTGGGTTAGGGTTACCAATTATTTTACGAACTGGATTACCTTTTGGCTGTCCAGTCCCGTCAGTTCCTGTAAAGCCTTGTATATACTCTAGGGTGCTTACTTGTGTACCAAATTCAGTTCTTGGTATTCCAGCAGGGGAAAGCACTAAGCCACTAGTATTTGGCAAACCATTTGGTAATTTACTATATACACCACCTGGCGTAGTTGCGAAAAATGTGCCATAAAAAACACCTAAAGGCTGCCCTTCAATAATGGCAACTGGAGCGCCTCCATTTGTACCAAATAAAATAAGTGGTTGTCCTGTGTTAATTACTTTATTTCTATTTTGGTTATATATTCCAGTAATATTCCAAGTAAAATCTTTTGTTTGAACTGGTGTGCCAGAAAGTACTATTTCAAAACCTCTGTTTTCTAGTTTACCAATATTATCTTGTAGACTAGAAAAACCTGAACTTGGTGCAACAATTCTGTTAATTAATAAATCGCTCACTTGTTTGTTGTATACGTTCACTGTTAATCCAACTCTATTTTTTAGAAAAGATAAATCAACACCAAACTCTAATTCTTTTTGTCTTTCTGGTTTAACATTTTCGTTTGCAGACACTGAACTAGAATTGAATGCAGACTTACCTATAAATGAACTAGAGGCATAATTATTGAATCTTGAATAAGCACCAATACCAGTAAGGTTTCCGCTTTCGCCATAAGCAAGTCTTACTTTAGCCAAATCCCACCAATTACTTACAGTAGATTTTTGCCAAAAATCAGTACTTGAGATTACATAACTGGCACTAATTTTTGGATAAATTTGGTTTCTCTGATTTGCTCCAAATACGCTTGAGCCATCCATTCTTACAGCACCAGTTAAAAATAATTGATTTTTATATTTGAAATTCTGCTGTATAAATGCTCCAGAAATTGAGATCTCACTTCTTTCATCTGTACCTGCTAGTAGGGTGCCAGCACCATTTACTGTTTGTATAAAGGGTACTAACCCTCTTCCTTGGCTTAATAAATATGTATTTTTTTCATATTGCTGCGAAAAACCAATTTGAGTTGTAGAACTAAAATTACTACTTATTTTGGTTGTGTAAGTCGCATTTACATCGTGGTTTATAGCAAAAAAGTTGTTCGTAGAAGCACTTGCATAACCATTTTGTGTAGGATCTAGACTAGCACCACCACCAAAAAAACCTGTACTTGCATTGTATGCATAAGGTGGAATGTAAGTTGTACCTACTTGTGAATAATTATCAATTCCAATTGTATAATCTATAGTTAGATTTTTAATAGGTTTAAGCTTTAAACTGATATTTGATAAAATTCTATTAGTACTATTTTTTTGTTTTATGTCTTCAATTACACTTACTGGGTTTGCTCTTCCTCTTTCTCCAACTGCTTGTATATTCCCCAAGGCGTCTCTTTGCTCTATATTATGAAAATTGCCAAGGATATTTATTGAATTCATAGGTGAATAAAATGAATTGCCATCTGGCTTTTCGTTTGCACCACTATTCACATAATTTAAACCTAATGAAACGCTTGCCCATTTATTAATAGTTTGATCTATGTTACTTCTAAAACTAAAACGCTGAAAATCTGTATTTTTAATTATACCTTGATTGTAAAAATATGAACCAGAAAAATAATATTTAGTTTTATCATTTCCTCCACTTACTGATACGTTGTTGTCAGTACCACTTGCATTTCGGAATATATAATCTTGATAATTATACCTAGATACAGCCGTTGTATTTGTTAACAATGGGGTTAAAACATCTTGTGTTTGAGCATTTATAGCTCCTCCAAATTTTGTAGGTGATTGATTCACTTCTAATTTTTTTCTTATACTGCTCATCACATAAGATGATGAGAAACTTACAGTTGGCTTACCACTTTTACCTTTTTTTGTAAAAATCTGCACTACACCAGCATTTGCTCTACTACCATATATTGCTGCAGCCGCTGCACCATTCAATACTTCAATTCTCTCAATATCTCCAGGGTTAATATCTACCATCCTATTCTGACCAATTGTACCAACTGCATTCTGTCCATCATACCCTTCTTGAGTATTGGTTACTCTATTTGTAGCATTATTCACAATCACCCCATCAATAATATATAAAGGCTCTGAAGATCCAGAAATAGAACTGATACCCCTAAGTCTAACGCTCATCCCTCCAGCAGGATCTCCACTATTCTGCGTAATTTGAGCACCTGCTGTTTTCCCCTGTAAAGCTGCTAAAACGTTTCCTGTTGAACCTTTAGTCAAATCATCTGCTTTAACTGATGAAATATAACTACCAAGTTGTCTTCTAGTTGTTCCAGCACTAGACCCTGTAACTACAACTTCGTCTAGTTTATTTAGACTTTCTGCTAAATCAGCACTTACTAAAATTTCTTTGTCATTACCGATTATTATTTTCTTATCATAAGTAATATAACCTATTGAAGAAATGCTAATGGTGTAAGTACCAGCTTTAGCATTAGTAATTAACGAATAAGTCCCATCACTGCTTGATGTTGTTGAACTATTTGTTTTTTTGATGGTTACTGTTGCTCCATTAATTCCATTTGCATTTAAATCTTTTACTTTTCCTTTTACAGTTACCTGCGAAGATGCTACAAACCCTGTGAGTAAACACATAGCCGCTAGCAAAAACCTACAGAAACTGCGTTTTTTTAATAGTTTTGTCATGCTTGTTTTGTTTTTATTTAATAAATAATTTTCATTTTATCTAGCAACGTTTTAATATTTTTGATAGACGTTTTGAGTTAAAAATAGTTAAATCATGATATAGAAATATTTTTTTGGACAAAGTAAATATAAAATTGCATATAAATGCATTCTTTTTGCGTTTTTTTATTTTTTTATGTAAATAAATTATTTCATAACCTGTTGTGCGGTTATAAA
>JANXOQ010000104.1 GCA_025357775.1 Ferruginibacter sp.
TGCTTAATCTGCCCGAACTAAAGCTGGGATATGCAACTCTGCTGATTGTACAAGCGTATAGCCCAACTATTGAAAACCCTGTATTAGCTGCCAAATATTGACTACAAGTTGATTCAAGAAAATAAAAAATTAGTAGGTCTGTCTAATTTGTGATTATAAATTTTATTGTCGTATAAATTAATTTGTTATTTGGAGTTGTACCATTCGAACCTCTAGCAGATTTGATTTCTACTTCGTCCTTGCCAATAAAATTTGTTGCTGGTAGATATTTGTAAATTGCTCTCCCTGTATTAATGTCATTATCCACAGAACTTACAGAAAAATTAGTTGCTTGTTTAGAAATTGATGCAGCTTCTTCGTCGCCAAAATTTCCCAAATCAAATTGATAGGGTTGATTAGCTTTGATTTTTTGAGTTATTGACTGATAAATGGGTTGAGAAGACGAGTCTTTTTTACAAGATTGAATATAAAATGTCAGTCCAAATAAAATTATCAAGAGTCCGAAAATATTTTTCATAATTTATATTTTAGGTGTTTTATAAGGTAAGACAAGTAAATCTTCAAAATCGTTGCATTACCTGCTCATTCAATATGGTAGCCAACGCCTGCATCTGCATTTACAATAATACCATCTAGCAAAAAAAATATTTTGGTCTATAATATTTTAATCGAGTTTACAAAATAAATTTCTATCATCAATATTTTGTACTCGCCATTACGTGACAATGCTTATGCTTCTTAAAAATTATTTTCGTTTCTGCCAAGAATTAATACCAGCACAAATATCTATTACAGCGATAATTTTAATAATTTTAAAAAATGTTAAACCAATTTTAAATAATATTTTACTACTACTTTTTTAAAAAACTAATTAATCCTTTAAAATAGTTTTCTTGATCATCCCACATACTGCAATGGCTACCATTGGTGCAAGTAACTAAGCTTCCATTTGCAAATTTTTCACTCATCATTTTCATAAATTCTGGATCCATGGTATCATTCATACCACGTATAACAAGTGTTGGCACTTTTATTTTATCCAAGTCAGGTGTTCTATCCCAAAGTGCTAGCCTGCCACTTATACCAAACTCCGAAGGTCCCTGCATAATAGTATACACTTGTGCATTTAAATGTGCAAAAGCCCTATTAACTGGTTCTGGAAACGGGTATACTTGGCAGACGTGTTTGTTATAATAGTTATTTAGTAATAAATCCATATACTTAGGATTGCTAATGGTATTTGTTTTTTCAAAATTCAGAATACTATCTACAACATTTTTATTCATCTTTTTTTGTAATACATATTTATTGTAAGCAGCATAAGCAGGGCAGCTACTCATCATATTGCTTATTATTAAACCCTTCATATTTTGTTGGTATTTTAAAGCATATTCCATTGCTAAAATACCTCCCCAACTATGACCAAGTAAAAAGAAATTACTACTGTCCAAATTTAATGCTTTGCGCACCTGCTCTACTTCTTCTACAAAGCGCTCAGTAGTCCACAATACAGAGTCAGTTGGCTTGTCGCTATTGTAGCTGCCTAGTTGATCATAGTATATAAACTCAATACCTTCTTGGGGCAAAAAGCTTTCGAAGCTTTCAAAAAACTCATGACTACCTCCTGGCCCACCATGCAACAACAAAACTTTTATTGTTGGATTATTACCAATTCTTTTTGTCCAAATGTTGAATTTTCCTTTGAGTGTATTTATTGACAACATTTTTATACCACCCGTTTTTACTTTGCTTGTATCTGTATCTAAAAAATAGCTGGCAGATGCATTTTTTGTATTATTTATGTTACAATTAGAAATAGTGAATAAAATAAAAAACGCTAATAATGATTTTAAAAAAAGAAAAGGTTTCATGTGTATACAATTTTCTAAATTGTAAATTACTTAAACTTTTTCTGTATTATTAAATTTTAATGAATGCTTTGTAATTATGCAATAAATAACTAGCTTACATTCAATTTTGACTCTCAATTTTTTTGCATTTTATGGCTATATTTTTTAAAATACTCACTGTTGCAGGTTTAGCTACTGTAGAAATGTATGCTGCCATACCAGCTGGTTTTGCATTCAAATTATCTGCTTGGGTAATATTTTTTAGTAGCTTAGTTGGTGGTATTAGCGGTGTATTTGTTGCTGCATTTTTAGGTGACAAAATAAGAAGTTTTTTTTCAAAATATAAAAAAACCCACATTAAAGAAACAAAAACAGATACGCTTGCTCATAAAATATGGAATAAATATGGCGTAATAGGATTAGGTACAATTGGAACTTTTTTTGTAGGTGCGCCAGTGTGTATTGCCTTGGGTGTTGGTTTAAACGCCAATATTAAATCAATTATATTTTGGTGTTGTATAGGTGTGTTTACTAGGTGTGTTATTTTTACACTTGCAGGGCATTTTGGAACAAAATTGTTTTAAAAAAATTTCTTCAGATGTACAGTTTTATTTTCTGCTAGTTTATTTTATTTTTCTACAAACAATATCTTATAATTTAATTAAAATTTAAAATAGTTTTTACACAAAAGTTATACAATCATAAAATTATTAAAATCATTGGTTAATAAACCTGTACAAGAAAAATGATTGACTGAATATCAAACTAATAATAATTATGAAAGTACAAATAGATGAGAGTTGGAATACCGTTTTAAAAGATGAATTTGAAAAGCCATATTTTGAAGAAATTGTAGCTTTCTTAAAAACAGAAAAAGCTGCTGGAAAAATTATTTACCCGTCTGGGCAACTAATATTTAATGCATTTAACCAAACTAGTTTTGAAAATGTAAAAGTGGTAATAATTGGGCAAGACCCTTACCATGGCTTAGGACAAGCACATGGACTTAGTTTTTCAGTTTGTGCTGGTATAAAGCCTCCTCCATCTTTGGTAAATATTTTTAAAGAATTAAAATCAGATATTGGTGTAGATATGCCAAGCAATTATGGAGACCTTACTTATTGGGCAAAACAAGGTGTGTTGTTGTTAAACGGTGCATTAACAGTAAGGGCTGGCGAGCCATTTAGCCATGCTAAATTTGGTTGGGCACAATTTACAAATGCAGTCATAGAAACAATATCTTATAAAAAAGAAAATATTATTTTTATGCTTTGGGGCAAATTTGCTTTAGACAAAAAATCATTAATAGACGAAGGAAAACATTTTATTTTACAAGCCCCTCACCCATCACCATTATCTGCACATACAGGTTTTTTTGGCTGCAAACATTTTTCAACTACTAATAATATTTTAGTAAAATTGGGGCAGCAGCCAATAGATTGGAGATTAGAAAAGGTTAAATAAATAATTACAGAAAAAATAAAGTTTCAAAATATTAAATAAATTATCCTTTTATTTTGAATAAAATTTTATATCTGGCTAAAATAATTAAATACAAATAAATTTGGCTCAATAAATTTCTACATTTACATTTGCATTTAAATAAACAAACATGTACAAAACAATTTTACATCACCATCATAGCCATACTTGCTCTCAGGCTTGGTGTTAATGATATATGTAAACTACAAAATATTTCAAAACCCCGTCTGAGTATCAGATGGGGTTTTTGTTTATAACTACACTCCTACTTTTACTCAGATACGAAACAGAAAAAATGAATACATTAAAAATTGCCATTCAGAAAAGTGGTAGATTATCTGAAAAGTCATTGGAGCTTTTAAAAGAATGCGGCATAAAATTACCCAATGGAGATAGAAAATTAATAACTGCTGCCGCTAATTTCCCCATAGAAGTATTGTTTTTGAGAGACGATGATATTCCACAATATGTAGAGCAAGGTGTAGCCGATATTGGTATTTTGGGAGAAAATGAAGTATGGGAAAAAGATAAGGATGTAGTTACGGTTGAGAACTTGGGCTTTGCAAGTTGCAAACTTTCTCTTGCAATACCTAAAGATGAAAACTATACTGGGCTAGATTTTTTTAACAATAAAAAAGTGGCTACAAG
>JANXOQ010000118.1 GCA_025357775.1 Ferruginibacter sp.
GCTAAATCTATGCCATCATTTCTTACTATAAATTTAAAGGAACAACGCTTTTATAGAGGTGTTTATATTTATCAATTATTAGATAAAAATAATATTGTAATTGAGTCTGGTAAAATATTGGTGGTAGATTAAAAAGTTTAAAGTAAAACGTTTAAAATTTAACAGCACTTCGTATTTTACCAATCCCTTGAACAGTATTTTTCACTTTTCATTTTCCACTTACCAGCTCTCTCCCTGTCAATTTGACCAAAAAACAAGCATTGGCAAAATGTTTGACTTTCGTACATTTACACACATTTTAAAAAATAATTACACATGCAGGATAATGAAATAAATATACCAATAGAAGAAATAATTATTGATGAACCAATAAATAGTAACTCAAACGCTGAATTGTCTGAAGAAAATAATCTTAGTAATCCTTTGGAAGAGATAGTAAATAATGATAACCAATTAGATAAGTTAACTGCTGATGTGGTAGAGCAGAAAGATAAATATTTGCGTTTATTTGCAGAATTTGATAATTTTAAACGCCGAACTGCAAAAGAGCGCATGGAGCTTATACAGACTGCAGGTAAGGATATGGCTATAGGTTTGCTAGAAGTAGCAGATGATATGGATAGGGCAGAAAAACAAATAGCTAGCAGCGATGATATTGTGCAAGTAAAAGAAGGGGTGCAATTGGTGTTTAACAAACTACGTAGCACACTTACCCAAAAAGGTATTGTGCCTATGGTTAGCTTAGACACAGACTTTGATGTAGAAAAGCACGAAGCAATAACAGAAATAGAGATGGGAGAAGAGAAAAGGGGCAAAGTGGTAGACGAAGTACAAAAAGGATATTACATGAATAATAAATTAATACGCTTTGCTAAAGTAGTGGTGGGGAAGTAAAGAGAAAGTGTGCCATTTTCCAATATTCAAAAGCATTTCACGATTTATTAAAAATATCCATACCATAGAATTTTAAAAAGAATACTGCTTAATGCAAATTTTTCAAATTTGTACATTTGCATATTTTACATTTGTATTTATGAAGAAAGATTATTACGAAATTTTAGGTGTACAAAAAGGCGCCTCAGCCGATGAAATAAAAAAAGCATATCGTAAAACTGCAATGCAATTTCACCCAGATAGAAACCCTGGCGACAAGGCAGCGGAAGATAAATTTAAAGAAGCAGCAGAGGCTTACGAAATACTAAACGACTCTGATAAAAAAGCACAATACGACCGTTTTGGTCATAATGCATTTGCTGGCGGTAGAAGTGGTGGTGGTGGCTTTAGTAGTGGCGGTATGAATATGGATGATATCTTTAGCCAGTTTGGTGATATTTTTGGTAGTGGTGGGGGTGATGGTAGTAGCTTTTTTGGTGGTGGAAGAAGTAGTCGTGGTGGTGGTGGAAGAGGTACAAGAGGCACAAACTTGAGGGTGAAAATGAAACTGAATTTTGAAGAAATTGCCAATGGTGTTACCAAAACTATAAAGGTAAAAAAGAATGTAAAGTGCGAAACCTGTACAGGTAGTGGAGCCAAAGATAAAAATAGTTTGCAAAGCTGTGGTACTTGTGGTGGTAGTGGGCAGGTAAGAAGAGTGCAAAATACTTTTCTTGGGCAAATGCAAACTGTAACCACCTGCCCAACATGTAGTGGAGAAGGTAGTACAGTAACTGCAAAATGTGGAGCATGTAAAGGACAAGGCACAACGTATGGTGAGGAAACAGTAACAGTAGACATACCTGCTGGTGTACAAGAAGGTATGCAACTGAGCGTAACAGGCAGGGGTAATGCTGGAGAGCGTGGTGGCAGTGCCGGAGATTTAATAGTATTGATAGAAGAAGAAACGCACTTACAACTAACCAGAGATGGGCTAAATGTGGGGTTCGACTTGCACATATCTTTTCCTGATGCTGTATTTGGCACACAAGTAGAAGTGCCAACAATAGATGGAAGGGCAAAAATAAAAGTACCTCCTGGTACCCAAAGTGGAAAAATATTTAGGCTAAAGGGCAAAGGTTTTCCACATGTAAATAGCTATGAAAGAGGCGACCAATTGATACAAGTAAATATATGGACACCGCAGCATGTAAGTTTTGATGAAAAAGAAATGTTAGAAAAAATGAGCGACTCCAAAAACTTTTTACCAGCACCAGAAAAAAGCGATAAATCTTTTTTTGATAAAGTAAGGGAAATGTTTTCGTAATAAATAATAAAAATTAATTGATAAAAATGCCTGTAATTTTTTTTATAGGCTTTTTTATTTTTGCTCTTCTGTATTTTATTACAATCTTTGTTACACAATAACCTCAAAGAGTTTAATTTTAGTAACCATGGGTGAAACCCGATGGAAACAAGTGATACATGCTACAAAAACTAAAAATACTTAACTACGCTATTATAGATGAATTGAGCATCAATTTTTCTGAAAAGTTAAATGTTATAACTGGAGAAACTGGTGCAGGAAAAAGTATACTGATGGGTGCGCTAGACCTAGTGCTAGGAAGGCGTGCAGATGTATCGGTGCTAAAAAACAAAGACCAAAAATGCATTGTAGAAGCCACCTTTAAAATAAAAAATAATGAAGTAATTAAAGCGTTTTTTATTGCAAACGATTTAGATAATGAAGATGAAATACTAATACGCAGAGAAATAGCTGCCACAGGCAAAAGTAGAAGTTTTGTAAATGATATACCAGTAAATTTATCTCAACTAAAAGAATTAACTAACCTCTTAGTAGATTTACATCGTCAGTTTGATACAGCAGAAATAGGTTCAGTAAATTTTCAAAGAGAAGTAGTGGATGCATTGGCAGATAATGGAAGTTTGTTAGCAGAACTAAAAATTGTTTTTACAAAGTATACCACTAAAAAAAATGAATTAGAAACATTGCGACAGCAACAAGCCAAAGCAGATAAAGAGGCAGACTATAATAAATTTTTGCTAAAAGAATTTACAGAAATAAACTTGCAAGAAAATGAACTGGAAAGCTTAGATGCGGAGATAAAATTATTAAGCAATGCAGAAACTATAAAGCAACAACTAAGCAATATTTACGTGCCACTTTCAAACAGCGAAGAACCAATAGCGCAAGTTTTAAAAGTGCTTTCTCAAAAGCTAGGTAACTTAAAAGAATACCATACAGAAATAGAGGATTTGCAAAACAGAATGCAAAGCGCACAACTAGAAATACAAGATATAGCAAACGAACTAGAACGTATTGATGATGGCATAGCCTATGATACAGAACGTATAAATATAGTAAATGAGCGACTTTCGGCGGGATATAAATTGCAAAAAAAACATGGAGTAGTAAGCACAACTCAGTTGCTTGCTATTCAAGAAACATTGCAGCAAAAATTAGATGCTGTTTTTAATATTTCCAATAATATAGAAAAACTTGAAAAAGAAACAGATAAATTACTGGGCGAAGCAAATTCTGTTTCAAAAAAAATAAACTTTAATAGAAATGCACAAATAAAACCATTTACACAAAATGTAAATAAATTGCTTTCGCAAATAGGCATGCCCAACGCACAAATAAAAGTAGATATACTAACAATTTCATTAACAGCTTACGGACATGATGAAATAAATTTTTTATTTGATGCCAATAAAAGCAATCGCTTTGAACCATTGCACAAAGTAGCAAGTGGTGGTGAGCTAAGTCGCTTAATGCTCTCAGTAAAATCGTTGGTTGCAAAAAAACTACAACTACCCGTGCTTATTTTTGATGAAATAGATACTGGCATAAGTGGCGAAGCTGCAAAGCAAGTAGGTTTTATAATGAAAGATTTATCTGCCAATCACCAACTAATTGTAATATCTCACCAACCACAAGTAGCTGCAAAAGCCGCTGCTCATTATTTTGTATACAAAAAAATAGTGGGAAATGTAATACAAACTTCAGTACGTTTATTAAATGATGATGAAAGAATAGTTGCCATTGCACAAATGCTAAGTGGTGAAAAGCCTACAGCTGCTGCATTAGAAAACGCAAAAGAGATGATGAATTAATTTGATAATTATCTATTTTTTTTCAAACATATAATCTTAATACAAAGCCACAAACGTAATTGGATAACCACACAAAAAAAAACCTCTAAAAATTTTTTAGAGGTTTTTTAATAAATATTTTTATAATTTAATTACTCT
>JANXOQ010000127.1 GCA_025357775.1 Ferruginibacter sp.
GAAAAAGCCACGAAAAAAATTTCGTGGCTTTTAAATTTGTAAACAAAATATACTTATAAAATTTGCACTTTACCAGTAGCCAATTCTTTGCCTGAAGCATCTATTAAAACTACATAGTAAGTTCCCTTAGCATTGCCGTTCATGTCAACTTTCATATTGCTATAAGGCACATTATTGTTATACGTTTGTGTAAATACTTTAGCGCCTTTTGCATCAAAAATATTTATTGTACGTCCATTCAAATTTGCTAACCCATTATTAAAACTTACATTAAAAATTCCTCTATTAGGGTTTGCGGTTATAAATAATGTATTAGATATTGCAGATGATACAAATGCACTTGCCGAGGTTGAAATGCAGCCACTCGGTGCTGTTACTTTTACAACATAGTTGCCAGCATCGTTTGCAGATACTAATATTCTATCCGGTATATTTGGCAATGTGATATTATTATTTTTTGTCCATGTGTAAGTATAATTATCCACTGGAGATACAGTAGCAATAATAGTTACAGGGGTAGCAGGGGTAATGCCAGTATTAGGAGATACTGTAATCTCTACTATTGGTTGTGGTGCAACTGCAACCGTTACATTTGCACAAATTGTGGTATTGCAAGTACCTTCTGTTTTTACAAAATAAGTAGTGGTAGCATTTAAAAATACGTTGTTCAAAGTAGCACCTGTACCTATCAATGTACCTCCGCAAGAGCTAGTATACCATTTGTATGATGCGCCTGCTCCAAGTGTACCTCCATTTGCAGTAAGTGTAACTACACCACTTTTGCCACATATAAGTGTGCTATTTGTTACAGTACTAGTAAGTGCTATAGACAATGTATTTATTACAAGATTAGCTGTGGTGGTAAAAACTGCACATCCTCCATTGGTAGCAAGTGTGTAAGTTACAGCGTATGTACCTGCAGAGCTTGTAGCCAAGTCTACATCACCTGTTGTTGCATTTATAACCAAGCCTGTGGTAGATGAATATACGCCACCTGCATTACCTACTCTTGTAACAGATGCAGAAGTTGTAGATGGGCAATATGGACTACCTGCATAGTTTATTGTAGCAGCAGGTGCTCCTGTTATTGTAATTGGGGCAGTTGTTGTAAAAATTGCACAGCCTCCCGCAGCTACTAATGTATACGTAACTGTATATGTACCAGTAGTAGATGTAGCCAATGTAACCGCACCAGTTGAGGCATTTATAACAAGCCCTGATGTAGAAGAATAAACACCAGCAGCATTTCCAATTCTTGTAACATTGGCTATACCACTATTGCTGCAATATGGAGCAATGCCGTAACCAATTGTTGCAGTAGGAGCAGAAGTAATGATAATGTTAGCAGTAGTAGTAATAGCCGCACAACCACCTGCGGCCGTAACAGTGTAAGAAACAGTATAAGTACCTGCCGTACTTGTAGCAATATTTACATCGCCTGTTGTAGCATTTATAGTAAGCCCAGTAGTAGATGTATAAGTGCCACCTGCTGTACCTGTTCTTGTAACAGCAGCAGCTGCTATATTGCTGCAATATGGAGAACCTGTATAGCCAATAGTTGCATTAGCTGTGGTGGTAATTGTTATGGTGGCAGTAGTTGTAAACAATGGGTTACAAGCGCCTGATGCCGCAAGCTGATATGTAACTGTGTAAGTACCAGCAGTACTTGTAAGAGTATTTATTACTCCTGTTGTACTATTAATACTTAACCCGCTTGTAGATGAATACTCACCCCCTGTTGTACCAGTAAAGCTAACGTTTACATTTCCTACATTTTGACAATATGGAGATGCGGAGTAACTTATAGTAGCGGTATTTATTGCTTGAAATAAATACCTTGTATAAACTGGATAATGGTCAGTGGTTGTATTTCCATAATTGGCAATGGTAGCTGCCACATCAGTAAGTATTGCAGCTGTGCCTGCCATGTAATGACATTTCATTTCATTAGATACCATTACATGGTCTATCACATCGTTGTAGCTTACGGTAGATTTTTTTCCTGCAAGACTTAATGCTAAAGTTGGAGAATAAAAATTAGCTGCATCATCTACAAATTGCTTATATGAAGAAAATTTTGGTGCAATACCCGCAGTAATAGTAGAATCTAAATCATCATTAAAATCTCCTAAGAAAATAATATTATCATTTGGGTAAAAAGTATTTAAATGTATGCGCAAAGAATCATTGCCAGCTTTTCTTCTATTGTAAGATGTAAGGGTAGGAGATGTATTTGCTTTAGCATGTACAATTACAAAACGCAATGTTTTTGTTACACCATTAAGCGTAGTAGTACCTGTAACCATAAAAGGAAAACGACCACTTGCATACCAGTTGTATGCAGGGTTGGTTATATCAGCTGCAGTATTAATACCAGCAGACAATAATGCTTGTGTAGTTACACCACCTGGAAATAAAGCAGTTTTATACAGCATGCCTAATTTTTGTGCATCAGCCAAAGGCCCAGCACCTGCCTGATT
The DNA here is from genome assembly GCA_025357775.1 of Ferruginibacter sp. Taxonomy (GTDB): domain Bacteria; phylum Bacteroidota; class Bacteroidia; order Chitinophagales; family Chitinophagaceae; genus Ferruginibacter. The sequence continues at coordinate 2,481 of JANXOQ010000127.1, forward strand.
TGGATTTGTGTAAGAACCATAGTTAGATAAAACGTAAGAATACTCTGGCATTTGGCTTACAATGTTTGCTAAACGAGCTTCGCTTACCACTTCTTCTAATGCATATACATCAGCACCTACATTTTGCAAAACCGTTTTTATATTTTGTTCTTGCAAATTTTTATTTGTTGGGCCTAGTGTTGTACTACCAAACCACTCTATATTCCAGTTTACTACATCAAGTGTAGATGCTGCATCAATAGTATTACCAATTAAATCAACAATTACATTAGCTACTGATGGGGTAGTAATTATTAGTTGTGCACTTGTTGTTGAGTTTGTGGTTGTTGGTGCAAATTTTATATAAACTGTTTTAGAAATATTATTCGCTTCAGCTTGGGTATATGATAAAGTAGTACCAAAAGTTACATTGTCTTTAGATATAGAAAAAACAGCTGGTGAAGTTAATGTTACCGATCCCGTAATATCAGACGCAATAAAATTGACTGTTTTTACTAAAGTACTGTTAGAAGCAACAAAGCCAAAGTTTACAACATCAGGTGTAGCATCTAATGTAGCAGGTGGGGGCATAAGGGAGTTGTCTATTTTTACATCGTCTATAGTCCATCTTGCACCATCATCATCAGTGGAGATATATACAAAAGCAAAATAGGTATTGGCAGTTTTGTAAGCGGTTAAATTAATATTTTGGCTTAATGTCCAAATGTTAGATGTTTGTGCAGGAAACTGTCCTTGCAAATCTGTCCAAGTAGCTGCACTTGGGTTACCTGTACCACTATAGTTGGTAGATACTTTTAGTTTTAAAGGTGCACCATTAAAGGCGGTTCTACTCCAAAAAGAAAGTAAAGGAAAAGTTGTACCTGTTAGATTTAAAGAGGGAGAAATCAACCAATCTTCATTAATAACATTAGAGCCACTTGCAAAGCCATTTATTTGTATTGCATTAGGAAATGCAGCAGTACCAGCTGGTGCAGCTGGGTCTCTACCAAAAGTAGTGCAAGCCCATACTTGCGCCCCACTTACACTAAATTGTGTAAAGCCATCAGAAAGCGCAGGTGTGCATATATTAAAATTAGCCTCCAAAATAGCAGCACTAGTAGTAAAATTCCACACACTATTTCCTACAATACCTGCATAGTTATTATTGGCAATATCTTTTATAGCTGTAGCATCTATTTCTGTATAATATGCAGTACCAAGTAGTAATGGATTTATGATAGTTGTAACCGTAGTGCCAGCAATATTAACTGCAGCGGTAGTTACATCTATGGTTTGTACTATGCTATTATCACTTATTTTTTTTATAACAATATTGCCTGTGCCTTTTTGGATAGCTTCATTAAAAACTATAGAAAGATTGGTAGATGTAGAAACATTTACTGCATTATCAGCAGGCGTAAAAGTGGTGGCTAATGGAGGAGTGATATCTGCACCACCAGGAACAGTTATAGAAAAATCATCTATACTCAATCCATCATCAGCACCTGTTGCATTAAAGTCTGCCCATTTTATCCAAAATGTAGCACCATTTGGAATATTTAATGCTAAAATTGAAGAAGTAATAGCAGTTTTATTTGCAACAGCATTACCATCTAACGCACCAGCAGCACCAGTTGTTGTTGGTGCTGTAAAATCTAGTGCAGTTACCGCAGTATAAGTCCCCGTAGTAAGAGAGGTAGCATTTGTGCTGTATGAAAATTCAAGCTTGTCTACTCTTCCTAAAGCACCTAAACGCCATTGTTCACCAGTGTAAGAAATATTAAGGGTTGTAATAGCAGCACCAGTGTTGTTTGTAAAAGATGCACCAATATTTGGTATCAAACTTCCAGATTGTATACCACCTAAAGCTCTATCTGTAGAAGCTGTCGATCCAAAACTATAAGTATCTCCTCCATTTGCAGAGCCTGTGCTAGCGGTATAAATTAAGTTGGCATTTGCACCAGCTTCCTCAAACACCCAACCAATGGGCATTGTACTTGAAGTGCCAGTATTGGAAAGTGTATTAAAATTTTGTGTATAAGCAGTTCCAGCTGTTGTAATTGAAACTTGACCAAATACTAATGCAAAAGAAACACAAGAAATAAGTAATGCGTAAATTTTTTTCATATATAAATTTGAGCTACAAAAATACTTATTTTGCCTTATGCTCGTGTTAACATAATATCAACAAAAAGCTCTGTAGATTATGTTCATTTTGGCTTTTACTTTATTTGGTGGTAATGTTAATTTTATTCTTTGTTATATTTATACAAAAAAATCTAAAAATTGCTTTGCAGAATTTTCACTATGATTAATAATTATTAGTAGAATTATGTGTTTTATTCGCAAAAGTTTTTGGAGAATAGATTTCATTGTATTTACTTTTTTGCCTTGATGCAAAAAAGTAA
>JANXOQ010000489.1 GCA_025357775.1 Ferruginibacter sp.
GTTTTTTAAGGCATAAAGAACTTCAAAAAATATCAAAGAACCTTCAAATTGAAAGTTCTTTGATTGATATTTTCATCGTTCACAAGCTATCCCTAACAAGTTGCTCTCCAGCAGAGCTTGGTTCCGTTTTGCTTGATAAAATAAAGTTAATAGAATATAGATGTTATAAAATATACACTAAAGAAATAGGCGCTATTTTGTCCACTTGAACAAAACGTCTAAATTTTAGGCACTATTTTGTCCATTACACCAAAAATCCTCAATAATTTTACTTATTGAGGATTTTAATTTTATAAATAGATTTACAAAGAAACTATTTTATAACAACCATTTTCTTTATTTCTCTAAAATTATCAGCACTAGTTAATATTAGTTGATAGGTACCATTAGCTAAATTATCTACTAAAATTGTTTCTCTAGTTTTTAAAGATGTAATGGTTTTACTAATTACTGTTTTTCCATCCATTGTTACAATAATAACTTTTGCTGGTTTGTTTATTATATCACCAGTAGTTTCAATAGTTACATAATCATGTACTGGGTTAGGGTATACAATCACTTGGTTAAATTTACCCCAACGTACTTTCTTTATATCACTATATTTAATTACGCCAAATGTATTAGTAACTTTTAGTCTGTAATAATTATAACCGCTAGTAGGGTTTTTATCTATTAAACTATAAGAAGTTGCGCTTAAAGGCAATTGGTTACCTATTGAAAAGTAATTTGATGCATCTATACTTCGTTCTACTTCATAGTTAGCAACCTCATTTTCGTCACTTATATTCCATACTAGTTTTACATCAGTTTTTTCTGGTTGTGCTGCAAAAGTAATATTGTAAACAGGTAATACAGTACTAGATATTGAACCTGCTGGTTTAATACATAAGCAAGTTTTTGTACCAGTTGCGCTAGTATCTTGCATTTGTAAATATGTTGTACCAAATCTGTTACAAATTGCATCATTTTGTGGAAAAGAGCCAGTTTGCGTAATTGTAGCCCCTGCCAATACAGCATTTGCATAAAAGCTATGTAATAATTGCCCTGTACTATTATTACCACAAAATATTTTTACAAGATAAGTGCCTGCTGGAGCATTTGCACTACCACTATTTGTAATATCAACATTATAATTTACTATATTAGAGGTTATAGAAGCTGAATATAAGCCAGTAGATAAAGATGGTTTTACAATTTGTAAAAATGCTGTATCTGCATCTGTAACATTAGCTATTTGGCAACTTCCAAATGAAGCAGGACAATTATATCCACTAGATCTAAACACCTCTCCACTCACTTCATAATTAGTGGAAGTACAGCCAATATTAGCTAGATCATCTTCTACATCATATTTAAAAGTAACAGTATTACCTGCCTGAGCCGGCAATATTACTTTTATTTGATTGCTTGCCAATATAGAACTTGAAATCGTACCAGCTGTTACACTAAATGTGCCTGCTTTAAAGCGTAAAGGTGCAGGTATGGTATATGTAGCACTATCACCAATATAACTAGCTACGTCAGATGAAGTAAGGGTAACCGTAATAGTGGCAGGTGCAGCACAAGTAACAGTAGGTGCTGATGCTGTAATTGTTTGTGTTAATGCTGGCGTTACTGTTTGTACAGCAGCTTTAAGCTTGTTTCCATTTACAGATAGTGTATTACCTATTGCAGCACCACCACATGCTTTATCACCAAATATTTGGAATGAAGGCGATTTGCCATTTACAAAAGTACAATTTGTTACTTGCACTTGGAAAGCAGCAAAAGCAGTACGCTCATCATCATTTGCAGCAGAAGCTACTCCTTTTAAGCCTGTAGTAGGCATTAAGGTATGGTTTTCTAAAGTTAAAGTATATACACCTGCTACAGCAGATGCTGTAAACACCTGAGGATTATTATCACCAGGATAAGAATAAGTAAAATTATTACCAACTGGTACTATTCCAGGGGGCAAACTTATTTTTATAACAGGGTTATCTAAATCTCCTGTTTGAGTACTTCTTACTCTTATTTTGTAATTTACAGGGCTACATATATCAAAAGTAGCATTAGAAGCTGGTTCAGTTATTTTTAGTAATTGAATTTCACTTATTACACTTGTAGCTACCAATTTTAAATTGTTGCTATTACAACCATTATCAGCAGTGGTAGGAAAAGCATCACAATTCCAACCAGAGCGTACATTTAAAGTATCTGATGTACAACCAATTTTGCTAAAATATACTCTTACAATATTATTTGCAGGGTTAGTTAAACCTGCTGCATTTATTTGATATAAATTTTTGTTAGCACCATAATTATTACTTACTGGTATTATTGTACCTACTGGGCTTTCTACCCTTACTACACTTATACCACTACCTGCAAGCTGCTCTGTAGAGAACCATACATTAGGAGCATTGTATGAATTAGCACCAGTAAGTTGCACATCCCAATAATTATTATTAAAAGTACTTGCTTGTACATTACCAGTATTATTAGCCATTACAACGGCTGGTTTATTTAAACCATCATAAGATATGTGTGTCTCGTGTGTACTTGTGTAAGTTGAAGTAACAGATTTGCTAGGGTAGCTATCATAATGACCATATTCTACCCCTGTTACAGTTACAGATGCAGGTGCATTGCAACCTGGTTTTAAAACTTGATTTACGTAAAAATAACTGCCTTCTGTACTTTGAAAAGGAATACCTCCGCTTGTGTATGCAGCGTTGAAATCATATTTAATTGTTAAACCAGTAGCAGCGTTTCCTGTAACGGATACTGGGATGGTAACAGCAACTAAACCATAACTACCATTTTTAGTAGTATAATATAATCCAGATGCACTTGTGCTTAAATAATCATACCCCGGTGGCACTGTCATTACTACCGAATCTTGCCTAACCATTGGGCGATACTCATATAAAAAATATTGACCTGTAGCATAGGTAGCCAATACTCTAGTATAACTATGAAAACCAATACCTACATTGTTACAACCAGATGCAATAGCTGGATCTGGAGCACCATCTAATAAGAAAAAATTCCAATGACCTAATACATTTGCATTATACTTTGGTATAAAACATGTAAAGCCATTTACTTGATTACTTAATTCTGCAGCTGGCACTGTTTGTGCTGCATATACAGAGTGTGTAAGATT
>JANXOQ010000490.1 GCA_025357775.1 Ferruginibacter sp.
GTTTTTTAAGGCATAAAGAACTTCAAAAAATATCAAAGAACCTTCAAATTGAAAGTTCTTTGATTGATATTTTCATCGTTCACAAGCTATCCCTAACAAGTTGCTCTCCAGCAGAGCTTGGTTCCGTTTTGCTTGATAAAACAAAGATTATAATAATGGGTAAAAATGCCATCAAGCATAAAAAATAAACAGCCTACTTTTTGTCCACTTGGGCTAAACATCTAAAAAACAGCCTACTTTTTGTCCATTACACCAAAAATTACAACATCTAAACTAAAAATACCTCATAAAAATTAAAAATTTTTACAAAACTAATTTAAACGCAGTATTATATAAAAACGCAATACTAATGCTCAAAATAATTTCTTAATAGTCTATTGTAACCCCACTTGCACTGTTAATAATAGCACTTGCATTTATTAATCTATTCGATTTATCAACAAAAGTTCCAGCGCAGTTGCCATAAAATCCCATTTTAACGCTACTCGGACAAGTTACAAAATTGCCCATTATTCTTGTATTGGTTACTATTTCAAAAAAAATGGGTTCTTTGCTGATATTGTTAGATTCAAACATATTGCCAGAAACAATGCCTTTATCTACATTTCTTATTTGGTTGTATACACTTACAGCGGTTGTTCTAAAAAAATTATTGGAAATATTGATTGACTTACAAGCATCCAATTGTAATGCATATAAATTAGTATTTGTGGAAATAATTGTTATTGTATTATCGGTAATAATTACATAATCTATAGTAGATAGATTCATTGAGCTTAGTGTGGCTATATTTTCACTGTAAATATTGTTGCCTGATACAATTAAATCGGTTACTTCATTTACATATATTCCGTCTTTAGAAGAGTTCCTTACAATATTATTTGTGATCAAAAATTGTCCTTTAGCATTGTCTATGTTATTGCCTAATAATTCTATTCCGCCAAACTTGCCGTTTTCACAAATGTTACCACTAATTATTACTTTTCCATAACACCTGCTTACCGTGATATTGGAAGATGCAAATTTTGTGTCAGAGTCCAACCCTGTATCAGAGACGATATTATCACACACCATTATATTTTTTTGTCCTACTGCATATATACCAGCACCAAATCCTTTCACACCACCACTTGTAATACTGCCTCTAATATTCTTTATTCGATTACCTTTAACTATTTGGCTGGTATCTGTATTAGGAGTAGTGCAGTAAAAAATAATGCCGTAGGTAATTTGGTTTTCTATTCTATTATTTAGGAAACAATGTTTTATAGATACTCCACCACTATACCCATCATAAGATGCAATACCAAAGGCAGATGCACATAATATGGTATTATCTTCTGCTGTACAAAATTCTGTTTTTGATCCGAATTGTATAGCGCCAAAAGCAGCACCTGTGCTAGTTACCCAATTATCAAAATGGCATTTGCGAATGGTAATATTGGATACCTTATACGGTGAAGAATCGCCATAGCAATATATACCATAGGATTTAAAATTATCAAAATTCACATTCTCAACTAAGCAATTATAGGCATTATAAAAATCAATAGCACCAGTATATGCATTTACAAAACCAGCCGGATTTGCACCTGTCATGCGTAAATCTTTAATGACTACATTAGTTATTGTTACTGTAAATGTTTGGTTCCAACAGTGAAAAATCGTTACCTGATTAGCTGTAGCACCATTTTCAAACATAGTAAGTATAGAATTTTTCCCATCACCGTAGTAAGTACAGTTAGATTTTAAGTTTATTCCTTTATTACCTTCTACTTTATAATTTCCCGAAGGGAAATAAGTATTTTTGCCAAGATTAACTGCGTTTTGAATAGCAGTTGTATCATCCGTTGTACCATTGCCTATGGCACCATAGTCTTTTACATTTACAACACTATTAGTATCATATACTTGCCATGCAGAACCCTTCCATACGTGCAGATTGCCTGTTTGGGTATAAAAAAAGATTTACCCTCATCATCGGCAGTTAAA
>JANXOQ010000111.1 GCA_025357775.1 Ferruginibacter sp.
TACTTTCCCTCCCCATCCATTCAATTAATATCAATAAACAAAGTAATACAAATAAAGTTTTAGGCAGTTCTTGAGGTACTGATAATATTGTTTTTGAAAAAATCTTTTTTACAAACATAAATGCTTCTTGTAAACTTTTTGCTCTAAAAAAAATCCAAGCAAACGTAGATAGCATGAAAGTTAAAATCATACTAAAAAATTCTTTAACATTTGGAAATATCTTACCTTTTGCAACAATATCTATGTTACTTCGATTTCGATTAAGCAGTAATAAAGGTAAAAAATAACATGCATGTATTGCGCCCCATATTATAAACGTCCAATTTGCTCCATGCCAAAATCCACTTACTAAAAATATTATAAGCGTATTTTTTATACTCATCCATTTTCCTCCTTGGCTACCTCCTAGCGGTATATATAGATAATCTCTAAACCAAGACGAAAGTGATATATGCCATCGACGCCAAAACTCTGCGATATCTCTAGAAAAATAGGGAAAAGAAAAATTCTTTAAAAGCTCAATACCAAATAACCTAGCTACGCCTAATGCTATGTCAGAGTACCCAGAAAAATCACAATAAATTTGAAAAGCAAAAAATACGGCTCCAATAACTAATGTACTTCCGTTATAGTTTATAGCATTGTCAAAAATTAAATTTGAATAAGTAGCACAAGAATCTGCAATAACAATTTTCTTAAATAAACCCCACAACATTTGTCTTAATCCATCTACTGCTTTTAAATAATTAAAGGTTCTTTGTGCTTTAATTTGTGGAAGTAAATGTGTAGCCCTTTCTATTGGACCTGCTACTAATAATGGAAAAAAACTTACAAATAATGAATAATTAATAAAATTTTTCTCCGCTTTTATTTTATTCTTATAAATATCTATAACATAGGATAAACCATGAAATGTATAAAATGAAATTCCAATTGGAAGGATAATTTTAAGTGTAAAATTATTTACTTTAAACCCTAATGCAAAAAGTGCACTTTCTAAAGATTCAACAAAAAAATTAAAATATTTAAAAACAGCTAAAAATCCTATATTAATCAATAGACTAATACAAAA
>JANXOQ010000204.1 GCA_025357775.1 Ferruginibacter sp.
GCCTTCGACAAGCTCAGGCTGACCCTAAAATTTAGGTGAACTCTTCTTGCAAATACAACCAACAAAGGTATTTTAGAACAATCTACTTAATCCTATAAAAATATAATGAGCTAAAAATATAATTTTTAAGTGTGGTGATAAATTTCTTGTTACAAAAAAACGCACCAAAGTCTTTGATTCGTTTAAATAATTTTTAATTTATTTATCTTACAAACATTCTCATATTTCCACCTGCACCATTCATATCTTTCAAATTCTTTAGCTCTACATCTTTTGGAATTTCAAATTCTTTCTCAGCTATTTCTTTATTTATATCTAATTTGGTTACTGCCACTTCCATCACTCTACCTTTTTGCATTTTTCTGCTATACATCATTACAAAACCATCTATCTTATCAAAACTTGCGGCTGTATTACCAATAATATTATTGGCAATTGGTATACCACTCATACCACCAGTAGAAGTAACATTAGCAAATTTTATAGTAGGTAAGTACCATAATATCATACTATCTTTTGTTAGTAATTTATCCGTAATTATTATTGCTTTTTTACATTCGTAGTTAGCTATTTTTTTTATTTCATTAATATAAACAATAGACACTTCAAAGTTTACATTTCTAGTTCTACGTTGTTTCATGTTAGTATCTGCCTTTGCTCTTGCTGCCAGCATACTATCCATTTTAATTTTCATAGCTATTTGGTCTTCATCTGTACCTACAAAACCTTGCTTACTACCCATCATTTCCATAATAGTTGTGGTAGTTTTTGTTGTATTATTTCTGTAAATGCTACCTTTATACGACTCAGATTTTAGGTTTGTTTTTACTAAATTATCTTTTATAAAAGTTGTATTCTTGCTTTCGCCATCCATAAAAGTTCTAAAATTAAATCCTCCTCCACGCCCATTTTCACCTTGTGGTTGTATTTGAGATACATCATCTTCATCGGGTGCTATTACATTGGTAGTAGTTGTTATGATGGCTTTTGTTATTAGTTTTGGCTGAGCAAACAATAAGTTTGTTGCTAACAATATTACAATCAGAAAATATTTTCTCATAAAATCTTAATTTTATTCAAAAGTAATAAATACAATTGGGGTTTTTATAAACTTTTTAATTTTTAAATATTGTTGTCCGAGATAATGCATTAAAGTTATCATAATTTTTTTTAGATGCTTAAC
>JANXOQ010000231.1 GCA_025357775.1 Ferruginibacter sp.
CAAATTTTAAATTCCCCAAGCTCTTAGCATTGTATTTCGATATTATTATTTTTGAAAAACCCAATTTTTCCGCTTCAGCAATACGTTGTTCAATTCTATTTACAGCTCTTATTTCACCACTAAGGCCTACTTCGCCAGCAAAACACACTTTTTGTGGCAGTGGCACATCCTCATAACTACTCAATAGTGCACAAACAATAGCCAAGTCCAAACTTGGGTCTTCTACTTTTATACCTCCAGCTATATTTATAAACACATCTTTTACCCCAAAATGAAAGCCTCCACGCTTTTCCAACACTGCCAAAAGCAGCTGTAAACGCCTGAGGTCGAAGCCACTAACTGTTCTTTGTGGCGTTCCATACACACTTTGCGTTACCAAAGCCTGTGTTTCTATCAATAATGGGCGCATTCCCTCAATAGTTGCAGCAATGGCAATTCCACTCAGCTCGTCTTCTTTTTGTGTAATTAAGATTTCAGAAGGGTTCAAAACAGGTCTCATACCCTCACTCGACATCTCATAAATTCCCAGTTCCGAGGTGCTACCAAACCTATTTTTTAGCGTTCGTAAAATGCGATAAACATAATTTCTATCGCCTTCAAATTGCAACACCGTATCTACCATATGTTCTAAAATCTTTGGTCCAGCAATTGTACCATCTTTTGTAATGTGGCCAATTAAAAAAACAGGTGTGTTGGTTTCTTTTGCATAGCGTTGCAGTTCGGCAGCACATTCTCTTATTTGCGAAATACTTCCTGGAGATGATTCTACAAATGGCGATTGCAAAGTTTGAATAGAATCTACAATCACCAACTCCGGTTGTAATTTTTTTATTTCTTTAAAAATAATTTGCGTGTTTGTTTCGGTAAGCAAATAAAAATTATCACTTTCTGCACCTACTCTATCAGCACGCATTTTTATTTGTTGCTCACTTTCTTCGCCACTTATATATAGCGTTCGCACATGTGCAAGTTGTAATCCTATTTGTAAAAACAGAGTAGATTTTCCAATACCCGGTTCACCCGCAACTAATACAATACTTCCTGCTACAATTCCACCACCAAGCACTCTATTTAATTCCACATCGCCTGTTACAATTCTTTTTTCTTCCCCACTTACCACATCATTTATCGAAATTGTTTTTAGCCCATTACTACTGCTAAAGTCACGCCAGTCCTCTTTTACAGCCTTATCACTCCCTTTTACAATTAGCTCTTCCACAAAAGTATTCCACTCATTGCAGCCCGGGCATTTGCCCACCCACTTCATACTTTCTTGCCCACATTTCTGGCAAAAAAATGTAGATTTTGTTTTACTCATAAAATAAAATTACGGAGAACGATGATAGAAAATGATTTTATCATTTTTATTTTTTTTATTAGCCAAACAAAGATGCAGCTATGGGCATCTTCATTGGCGTCGCACATTTCAACAGCATATTTTTATTCATCTTTTATTATGCAATCACTTTTACAAAAAAACAAAACAAGGTTCACAAAGAAAAAATATTAATTCAAAAAATATTTTCCTAAAAAAATAATTTGTGTTCTTCATAAAAAACTTTGTGCTCTTTGTG
>JANXOQ010000234.1 GCA_025357775.1 Ferruginibacter sp.
GCGCATTTGCTGGTTTACATTTTTGAAAGCATTGCTTAAATTTGACAACATGGATCCTGCTATTTGCAGAAATGCTGCTACGCCATCTACATCTACATCATACCCTTCAAAAGCCTGCCCTGGTATATTTTCTGTTAAAAACCCAAGCGCACTATTTACAAGTGGGCTTCCGTCATTTGTTTTTAAATGTAAGTACAAATAATTTGCATTATTTGGGCATATCCCGTAGTCATCGTATTCCGGATATACAGTAAGTGGTTCTAATCCTTTTGGCATAAATACTTGTAGTTTCAATGCTAATTGATTTTTACCATTTACTTGATTCATACCATCTAAATATTTGGCATAAATTTCTTGCTTTTGTTTATCTACTGTGGTAGCTACTAGTGGTTGTGCAAGTTGTACATAAACATAATTATTATCATTTGCACTGTTAGTTCCGTTATACATATTTGCATTGGCTGCAAAGCTGGTATTATTTCCCAAGCCTGCTATTCGCATCATATTACATGCTCTTCTATTCTGCACATAGCTATAATCATCTGCTTCATATTGCACTTCCATTTGCCCACCAGATGGCAGCAATATTCTTTTCAAACTCCATGCACCTGCATACATATCATTTTTTGCTTTGTCGTTTATTCCGTTTAAAGTGTAGGGATAATCTGCATTTGTAAGTCCAGATACATTGTTTGCTACACCTGTGGAGTCTAATGATGGTTTATATGTGCCCCACCTATCCGAGGCGTTATAACTGTAAGTAGGGTTATCCTTTTTAGCGTTTGTATTGCCGTAATTAAATACATACCTATCCTTATTAGATTTTGGCTGCCCATTGTAAGAAAAATAAACCGATTTTAAAGTAAGCTTTCCTCCACTTACAGCATCTGGTGTACCATTACATAAGGAATAATCATAATTAAATACAACTGATTTTATTGGCTTTGCATTGGAATAACCTTTGGTCTTAATCTCTGATTTGGTGTATAAATCTATTTGTGCTAGTCTTTTATTGGCATTCTCTAAAGTATTTATTGTTCCATCTAAATCTCCATTTACGCCTTTTGCATCGTTTCTCACAGCAGTTTTAAAAATAGCAATCATTGATTTTGATTCAATGGT
>JANXOQ010000243.1 GCA_025357775.1 Ferruginibacter sp.
TTGCAAAAAAATTTGGTGAATTAAAAATTCGGTTTAAAATTTACATTTCTAACCACAAAAACTATGGCAGAGAAAAAAATCAAAGAAAAAAAGATTATTACTAAAGCAACTAGTCCTAAACCTAAAATATCAAAAGTAAAAGATATTGATGAAGACGATGACTTAGAACTTGATGGTGATTTTGAAGATGAAGAAAAACCAAAAAAAGCCGTAAAAGGAAAATCGAAAAAAACAGCATCGGACGATGATGATGACGATGTGGAGGTAGATGATGATTGGGAAAAAAAGGAAGAGGAAGAAGATTGGGATAAAGATTTTGATGAATTTGATGCGCCACCAACAAAAGCAAAAAAAGTAGGAGGTAAAAAAGTAAAGGATGAAGACGATGATTTGAATATGGATGATGATTTAAAAGCATTTGACGACTTTGATGATGACGATGAAGAAGACGATTTTGGTGGAGGAAAGAGTAGCCGATTTAACGACGATGATTATTAAACTTAATGAATAGCGACGAACAAAATTTTATAGACACAAAAATAAAAATGTTGAATTGGGCAAACCAATTCAACATTTTTTGTTTATTAGATAATAATGGCTACGATTTTGAAACACCAGCATTTGAATATATTTTGGCTGTGGGTGCAAACCGATCATATAATTTTATTGGGCAAAAAGATATGGAAAACCTACAATCTTTTTATGATGAAAATCCAACTTGGTTATTTGGTCACTTTGGGTACAATGCAATGGGTAATGCGTATAGCAAACAAACAAATACAAGTTTTAGCGATGGCTATTTTTTTGAACCGAGGATTATCTTAAAATTTTATAAAAACGAAATTGAACTAGTAAAATCTGATATTTCTTTAGCAGAAATAAAATTGCAAATAGAAAATACGCCAATACCAATTTTTGAACAGCAAAAAAATGCTTTAGAAATAAAACCTCAAATTACAAAAGAGATTTATTTAGAAAAAATAAAAAAACTACAACAACATATAAAAAGGGGTGACTGCTACGAAATAAACTTTTGCCAACAATATATTTCTGATAATACTTTAATAAATCCATTAGAGGTTTATAAAAAATTAATCATATCATCACCTGCACCATTTGGTAGTTTATATAAATTAAACGAAAATTATTGCCTTTGTGCAAGCCCTGAAAGATTTTTGAAAAAAAATGGAACTTCACTAATTTCTCAACCAATAAAAGGTACAAGTAGGAGAGATGTAGATTTAATAAAAGATAAAGAAAATAAATATTATTTATTGCGAAGTAAAAAAGAAAAAAGTGAAAATGTGATGGTGGTAGACCTTGTGAGAAATGATATGAGTATGGTATGCAAAAAAGGCTCAGTAAAAGTAAAAGAGCTGTTTGGTATTTATAGTTTTCCACAGGTGCACCAAATGATAAGTACTATACAAGGCCATGTAGATAAGGATGCTACATTTACAAAATTAATAGAAGCCTGTTACCCTATGGGATCTATGACTGGTGCGCCAAAGCAGAGAGTAATGCAGTTGATAGAACAGTACGAAGAAAAACCGAGAGGATTATTTTCTGGCTCTATTGGTTACGTAACTCCAAACAGCGACTTTGATTTTAATGTAGTAATTAGAAGTGTTTTTTACAATGAAAAAATAAAGCAGGTTTCTTTATTTGCTGGCAGTGGTATTACTTTTTATAGTAATGCTGCAGAAGAGTACGATGAATGTATGGCAAAACTAGAAGGAATGCTAGCAGTACTTGTTTAAAGTTTTATTTTAGATGTAACAACAATCTTTTTTAATTTTATTTAACTTCATAATTTTTTAAAATATATTTCAAAATCCACGTTTTTAATAACCAGCTAAATTTCTTCTTTTTTATTTTATGTAAAACTTATACACAAAAATGTTCGTTGGCACTGTATTGGCAACTAACTTTTAAAATAAAGAAATTTACTTTTTTTTATACAAAGCTGGTTTTAGGGTTTTATTAGGGAAAACGGGAGCATTTTTGCTTCCGTTTGTTTTGTTTAAAATACTAAAATTTTATTAAAATAGTATGGAGAAATAATGGATTGTAATCTCTTTGTTACAATCTCATTTACATGTACTTTATACTGCTGCTAATTCTACTATTTAATTTTGCCAGCTTAATAAGAAAACCAACACAAAAAAAATAGAAAAATAATGTATAATATTGAGTTAAATAATTATAGAGGTTTTATTTAGAAAGACAAAACTGTTTTGATGTTTATATATTTTTCTTATTTATGTACAGTGCAAATGAAAATACAATAAAAATTACTGTTGTACAAAATAGTAATTACAAAGTACTAGGAAAATAAGTGCAGTTGAATTGATGCTAACAAAATTGATGTAAAATTGGACTCAAATAAAATGTATTTTATGGTTAGAGATTAGTTTTTTATTTTCTAATTTGTTACAATTTTACCCTACAGA
>JANXOQ010000256.1 GCA_025357775.1 Ferruginibacter sp.
AAACCCATTTAAAAATTAGATAAATAATAACTCAAATTCAAAATTTTCATTTACACCTTAAAACTTGAATTGAATATACAATCAGTTAGATTTGCTTTATGCAAAATAAAAAATCAATATTGATAATAATGGATGGCTGGGGAATAGGAAAAATAAAAAGTAGCGATGCAATACAACATGCCAATGTGTCATTTGTAAATGGCTTGTATGCTAAATATCCTAATAGCACTTTAATAACCTGCGGCGAAGAAGTAGGCTTGCCAAATGGACAAATGGGTAACAGCGAAGTTGGTCATTTAAACCTTGGTGCAGGCAGAATTGTGTACCAAGATTTACAACGTATAAATGTGTCTATAAAAGATAAAAGTTTTGATACAAATGAAGCATTGTTAAATAGTATTTCTTATGCACAACAAAATAATAAAACTTTGCATTTGCTGGGGCTAGTAAGCAATGGAGGTGTTCACTCTCATACAAGACACATAAAAGCTATTACTAGCTTATGTGCTGCTAAAAATTTTCATAATGTATTGATACATGCTTTTACAGATGGTAGAGATACTGACCCCAAAAGCGGTTTTGCATTTATAGAAGATTTACAAACACATTTATTAGAAACTACGGGAAAAATAGCAACAATAACTGGCCGTTATTATGCTATGGATAGAGATAAAAGATGGGAGCGTGTAAAAATAGCTTACGACTGTATGGTAAATGCTACAGGGCATAAAACGGATGATATATTAAAATCTATACAGAATTCTTATGCAGAAAATGTAACAGATGAATTTATGCTACCGTTAATTAACAATAGAATAGCAGATACTACTATAAAAGCAGAAGATGCGGTGCTTTGTTTTAATTTTAGAACAGATAGGTGTAGAGAAATAACAGAAGTACTTACACAAATAGACATGCCTGAGTATGGCATGCATACCTTAAAACTACATTATACAACAATTACCAATTATGACCATAGCTATAAAAATGTGTTTGTAATGTATGATAAAGATAATTTGGAAAATACGCTAGGGCAGGTAATAGCGGCGGCTGGTAAAACACAATTTCGTATTGCCGAAACAGAAAAATACCCACATGTTAGTTTCTTTTTTAGTGGAGGCAGAGAAATTCCCTTTGAAGGAGAAAATAGAATAATGATTCCATCTCCAAAGGTAGCTACTTACGATTTGCAACCTGCAATGAGTGCCTATGAAGTAGCTGCAGCCGCTATTAAAGAAATAGATAGTGTGCAACCAGATTTTATATGCCTCAATTTTGCCAATGCAGATATGGTAGGACATACAGGAGTGTGGGAGGCAGTAATAAAAGCAGTAGAAACCGTAGATGAATGTGTAAAAAATGTAGTAACAAAAGCATTAGAAAAAGACTATACTATTTTTTTACTAGCAGACCATGGCAATGCTGATTATGAAATAAATGAAGACGGAACCCCTAACACAGCACATACTTCAAACCCAGTACCATTTTTCGTAATTGACAATAACTGGAAAGGGAAAGTAAAAGATGGAAATCTTGCAGATATAGCACCTACGATATTAAAAATGATGAATATAGAAATACCTTTTTTGATGACAGGTAAAATTCTGATTTAAAAAATTGTTCTAAAATTAATCCTTATAAAAATTAACTAGCGTTATCCATACTGGCAAGGCGTTCATTCTCTGCTAGTATAGCAGGCATATAATCGTTCAATTCGGCTTCAAATTCGGTTAATGAAATTTGAGCTTGGTAAAAATTATTTTCATTTAATAATATTTCAATTAACTGCGCTTTTTTTGTAAGCTGCGGCAAGCCAATATTGTAAAATGAAGGCGCAATTTTGTGCAATAAGTTCGCAGCCTCTTTAAAATTTTTGTTTTCAAATGCTACATTAATATCATTCATGTCAGCAGGCATTTCTTCAATAAACAATTGAAAAATTTCGCCAATTTCATTTACCATTTCTTTATAATAAGAAAGTAAAAAATCTCTATCCAATTGTTTTATCATTGTAGGTATTTTGCTATTAATTTAAAAAAGTATATAAATTAAGCCAATATTTTGATACATATGTTTAAGTATTCACCACCGTTTAAAGTTTAAAAGGCAAATTAGTCAAATTATTATTGGTCTATCGTACTACTATAAATACAGCTTAATTTTGTTTCAATAATTTATTAACGAAAATATTAGGTTATTGTTGTGTAAGATAAAAGTTTGTTAAATTCATGTAAAATTAAATAATATATACCTACGAAAAATTGTTTTTTAAACAAGATTTAATCGACATTATGGTATGAAAATTTCAAAATAAAGAATGTTTTTCATTTTTTTTTTTGTAAAAAGATTATTTTAAAATTGTATAAATATTAAAAATAGAAAAATGCAAATTCAAATACTTAAATCGAAAGTACACAGAGCAGTTATAACAGAAGCTAATTTAAACTATGTAGGTAGTTTAACTTTAGATGAAGATATAATGGATGCTGCTAACATGATAGAGCATGAAAAAATACAAGTGGTAAACGTAAATAATGGGGAGCGCATAGAAACTTACCTTATAAAAGGTAAAAGAGGCAGTGGAGTGGTATGTTTAAATGGTCCTGCCGCACGAAAAGGAGCAGAAGGGGATATAGTAATAGTGCTTTCGTATGCATTAATGGATTTTGAAGAAGCTAAAAAACACAAGCCAATAGTGGTTTTTCCTAAAGACGGTAATAAATTATAAAAAAGATCAAAAAAAGTACAAATTCATTTGCATATTAAATTTTGGATGTGTATTTTTGTAAATCTCAAGTAAATGGAGAGATGCCTGAGTGGCCGAAAGGAACGGTTTGCTAAATCGTCGTACGGGTTACACTGTACCCAGGGTTCGAATCCCTGTCTCTCCGCATCTATTTTGAAAAAATTAATAAACCGGTAGAACTCTTTAAGTTCGGGATGTAGCGTAGCCCGGTTATCGCGCCTGGTTTGGGACCAGGAGGTCGCAAGTTCGAATCTTGCCATCCCGACGAATTACCCCTGTTGAATTAATTTTCAGCGGGGGT
>JANXOQ010000293.1 GCA_025357775.1 Ferruginibacter sp.
AATGCAAATAATAAAATAAGAACAAAATTATATTGTTGAAGATAATAGTAAAATTTACTTCCCTTTAGGTATGTACCCAATATTGGTACGGCTATCTCAATTTCCGATAAATGCGTTAACAAAAGCACCGATAAAATAAAAGCACCATAGGCAATATATAATATGGTTGAACTTTTACCAGGTTTCATAATGGCTGCCATATCTGTTTCTCCAAAATGGAAAATAGAAAAAATAATAAATAAAGAAAAAGCTAACCAAGGCAATATCCAAAAAAGTGAGAATAAAAATAGCCGAGACAAATAAATTTTTACAAACTTTTGAATAGAAAATTTCCCATTTGATACTTCTTTATTTTGCTCATCAACTAAAAAATCTAATGCTCCATGTGGCACACCTACTATAAAAACCAGCGATAGCAGTATCAGCATTTGATAATTTTCTGGAAACTGAAAAATAAGGTTGTGGATTATAGAAATAGATACCCCAATGCATAATATAATAAACTCAAGGTTGATATTTTTTTTGATTGACATTGAATTCATAAAAATGACTTTGGTACGGAATATTATATTGTTTGGATGTAAGATTGTTATCTTTCCATTAAATGTTGAATTGATTTCTCTTAACTAATTTTTAAATATATCATTATTAATTATTTATAAAAAATCTAATTTCGATAATATTTCGTTAATATTGTTACTTAACATCTTCTATTAGTATTTTCTAATAGTTAAATCTCAAATTAACCTAATATGTTACAGATTTTTCTTGACATCAAAGCAATTGACCCACACAATTACGTGGCTTTTACTTTTTTTATCGGCACAATGGCCATGATGGGCGCTGCCGTTTTCTTTTTTATGGAAGTTGGTGGTACAAGCCCCCAATGGCGTACCTCTGTTTTAGTTTCTGGTCTTATTACTTTTATTGCAGCAGTACATTACTACTACATGAGAGGTTATAATCTAGATACTGGAGACTCTCCAACTTTTTTCCGCTATGTAGATTGGATCCTTACTGTTCCATTAATGTGTGTAGAATTTTATTTAATTACAAAGAAAGCAGGTGCAAAAATTGGCTTACTTTGGAAATTAATTTTCGCTTCTGTTGTAATGCTTGTTACAGGTTACATTGGTGAGGCAATTAAAGGTACTGAAACAATTAGTTGGGTATGGGGTGCTATAAGTGGTGCTGCATATTTTTACATTGTTTATTTAGTGTGGATGGGCGATGTTGCTCAATTAGCTAAATCTTCAAGTGCATCTGTTGCTAAAGCTATTAATACTTTAGGATGGTTTGTATTAGTAGGTTGGGCTATTTATCCATTAGGATATATATTAGGTACAGAAGGTGGTCTATTTGGATTTAAACTTGTACAAGATAGAGCTGCTGCAGTAGCTGCTATGGATATTGTGTATAACATTGGAGATGCAATCAACAAGATTGGTTTTGGATTGGTTATATATGCACTAAGTCGTAGCAATGATAACAATGCATAGTAATTAAATAAATTATTACTCTTTTTATAAAAATTATATAAATAATTTATTTTTTAAGTGCATTAAAAAGCCCTCCATATCTAGAGGGCTTTTTTAATGCACTTTTCTTTGGT
>JANXOQ010000304.1 GCA_025357775.1 Ferruginibacter sp.
GCTGGCTATTTTTATTAAAAATGGTAACTTTAATTCACTTGTCTTAAAAAATCTTATTTATTTTTTTAATCTACAGGATGCCTTTTTTTATAAAATTTCCCATTAAAAACGCTTAATACTTTTGGCATTAATGCTAGTGCAAAATTGTTTGCTCGTTTTTTTACCATAAATAATTTGGTGAAAATTTTAGAGAATATAAATGGTTAATTACTTTTACTTTGCTATTGTAACACTATACTTTGTACAAATAATTATGATAGGCTTATTTTACAAAATAAGATAATACATATTGCAAAATTAAGGGAGGATGATAAATATATTTACTTAAAAGTAGGTGCAGACGTGGGTTGGCATGAGTTTGTTTTGTTTAAAATCCATCTATAAAAATGTTCTGTAAGACCTGCATCTGATATACTCTGTAAAAACAAAATTTAATGTATTGTTGGAAAGAAAAGTGAATGTGTGTTAGGATGGTTTAAGGTTGAAAATTTAAAAGGATGAATGTAAAAAAGGCGAATACAAAGTTTATGTTTTAGTCTTCTATAATTTTCTTCGTTTGATTGTCGTCCATAGTCTCAATATTAGGTACTGTCATCTAAATACTAAAACAAACTCCTTCCTCAGCCAACTCAGTGTTTTCAAAAACTGTTCTTGTTTCTGTAAGAAAATCATCTAGCACATCGTACTTAGAAGAAAAATGCCCAATAATTAATTTTTTTGCAACAGCTAGTTTTGCAATATTTCCAGCTTGTAAAGTAGTACTGTGATGACGCTCTGCTGCTCTTTGGTCTAGGTCTTTTAAATAAGTAGTTTCATGGTAAAGCAAGTCTACACCTTTTATTTTATCTACAATACTTTCATCATATGTAGTATCTGCACAGTAAGCATACGATTTTGCACTATCAGCAGCTATAGTTACAGCTGCATTATTAATAATTGTACCTTTTTTAGTGGTATAATCTTTCCCCTTTTGTAATTCTTTGTAATAAACTTCTGGTATTTCATAAGCCTTCACAAGATCAGGTACAATTTTTCTAGGGTTTTTTATTTCGGTAAATTTATAACCATAGCATTCTATTCTATGGTTTACTTTAAATGCAGTAACAGTAAGTTTTTTATCGTTTGCTATTTCGCCTTCTTCTTTTACAATGTGAAAATAAATTTTGTAAGGTAGCCTTGTAGTTGCAGCATCAAGGTGTATTTGTATAATTGCCTCAAGCATTGCTGGGCCATATATATGTAAATCATTTTCTCTCCCACTAAGTGCCATACTAGTTACCAATCCTATCAAGCCAAAATAATGGTCGCCATGCAAGTGAGAAATAAAGATTTTATTTATTTTACTTTTTTTTATTTTATACTTCGAAAGTTGCACTTGTGTACCTTCTCCACAGTCTATTAAATAATTTTCATCTTGGGTTTGCAATACTTGGGCTGTAGGGTTGCGCCCATGTGCAGGTATAGCAGAGTTGTTTCCTAAAATTGTAAGTGCTAGCAAATTATTTTTTTTATAAGACGATTATTGGTATGAAATTGCTGCTTTACAAGCAAAATAAAA
>JANXOQ010000503.1 GCA_025357775.1 Ferruginibacter sp.
ACCCACATCTACTCGGTTAAGTTTTAAATCGTCTCTTACTGTGTGTACATCTGTATTTGCAAAGTATGCCTGCCAAAGTTTTTTACCTTCTCTCAAAACAGCCTCCGCTAACCCCTCTGGAGGAGGGGGATTATCGGCAAGATATCTTACCATAAAATCACTTTCAAACCTATCGGGTGCGCCTACTTCTTCTTCGGTGTATGGTATAAAATGATTTACAATACTCCACTTTTTATTGTTCCATTCAAGGTCGTTTGCACTTGCTGTTAAATTACTTCCGTTAAATAACATCCAAACCAAACAATCACTTTTAAACTCATCAGTTAGTGGTTTTGTTGGTTGTAAAAATTGATCTCTGTCGTTGAGCCATGTAGGTTTTACTATTCTTCTTACAGTAAAAATTACGGCTGCCTTCCAAAGATTTTCTATTGTTACAAAAAATGCTCCTGCACTACAATATGCGGATGACATTAGCGCTGTGGCTGTAGCAGCGTTTTGCAAATCAGAACCTTTGCAAATCATGCTAGCGATTGCACCATTTGCCCATTTAGTTCCTCTCACATCCTTTGTATTAATTGTTGGAGATATTGCATTTTTAAGGGGAATAGCATCTACGTTGTTTGCCTTGGTTCGTTTAATCCAATTACTCAATAAAAATTCTTTCTGTATATTATAAAAACTTTTCTCACCAATTGGATTAGCTTCTTTATTTAATACATCAACGATTATTTCATTAATATCGTCTCTCTTTATACCTTTTAATAAAAGAATATTAGTAGTTTTCCAAATTAAAAAACCAATGGGAAAATTGCCGTTTAACCCATCAAATGATTTGTTATGCACCACAAATCCGCCTAGATATTTAGCATTCCACTCATTTCTAAACAACTCAAAGTTTGGCGCATTTACATATTTTAAAGTGCTAAACATTGCAATAGTTCCTGAAGGTATTTCTTTAGATATTCTTACTAAAAATTGTACAAAAAGTTCTCTAGCAGCATATCCTTTTGTATCCATCAATTTCCCCATTTTTGTTTTAGAAACACCTTTTTTACTTTCCGCCCTTTCATTTGTTGCAATGTTATCTGGATTAGCCGCTTCCGCATACGGCGGATTTATCAACACCAATATCTTCTTTCCCTCTGCAATTGCTTTGCGCAAACCATCAGGTATTTTATTGGTAAGGGTATAATCTATTTTGCCATCATCCGTAATATCATCGTTTAAATAATCGTATTGAAAACGCTGTGCAGCCACGCAGGTTTTGGTAGCACGCATTACATCTACATCTGCTTGGTCTAGCGTACTCATGTATATGTTACGGGGGTTGCTATGCTTTACTTCTAGGTTGCCCACACCGCAGCACATATCCCAAACTATGTACTCTTTTTGCCAATTGTTGCCAAGGGTTTCGGTTAGTTTATCATAGGCTTTATCTACCACTGCAAGCGGTGTATAATAGGCCCCTTTAAAACTTCTTTCATCTAGCGGTATCAAACTATCTCTGCGCTCCAGTAAGTAATTTCGGTATTCTGCTTTTGGTGGTTTGTGGTAAATGGCCCAAAATTGTCGGTAGCCTTCTTTGTTGCCCAGCTCATATATTTTGCCTTCAAGGCTAAAAACAGGAGAGCCGTTTTTGTGCATCAATGCAGCAGTAAGAAAGTCGTGGGTAGATGCTGTACCATCATGCATTATATCTGCAAAAAACAATAGGGCATAATCATCTTCTGGCACGCCTTTTATTTCTCTGCCTACCATTGCTACCCATTTATCAAAAACCTGTTTAAGGTTATCAGGCGTTATTTGTGTACGGATTATATCGCCATTTTTTATGGCTGCTTTTATGGTGCTTATAAACTCCTCTTCGTGGGTTTCTATTTTAAAACTCACAAAATAAGTACCTATATGTGCAGATATTGCATCAAGCGCATCTTGCGTATATGCACTTGCACTTTTACCCCATGTAATTGTTTTTTTTGCAAGAAAAGGGAGCACATCTTCACTTTTCATAATGGCGGCTTTTTTAGTATCCATCACTACCAAAAAAGGTGGCACATATTCGCCTTTGTTTAAAGCATCTTGCACATAATGCATCAACTGTGTAAACATGGCGTAGGTGCTATGCTTAGGCGTATCTTTTGCTTCAAACCATATTTCTTTTGTTTGTATATCTATAAGGTTTTTGCTGTAGCCTTTTAGCCCAAGTGCTTTTATATAAGCATCTTTTACATCTTCCTCACTTTTTGCTTGCTGCAGTTGCTCATATAATTTCATGCACACATAATATTTATACAAATATGATGAAATAGTTTTTATTTGAACATGATTTTGAATTTAAAAGGATAAATATCAATAGGATTATATGTTTTATTCGCAAAAGCTTTCGGACAATAGATTTCATTGTATTTACTTTTTTGCCTTGATGCAAAAAAGTAACAAAAAAAATCAAGACTGACGAAAAAAAGCTAAAAATTTGAATGTTTGTCTAAAATGAAATCAGTTAAGCATTTGTACAAAGCCTAGCATTGGTAAGACTTACCAAAATTGAATCTTTTCCTAACATTTGTAACATTGATTTCATTTCTTAACGACATACATTCAAATTTTCTTAACGCTTTTTTTCTAAGGCAGGGTAAAACTCTGCACTTTGCGAACTAAATACATAATCCTAAATATCAATTTTATTTATACTGCTAATTTCAAAATAAAAAAGTATCAAAAATAAGTTTTTGAAAAGTGGCTAAACTGGTACAGTAAAAAATAATTAGTGAAGGCAAGGTTTTATGATAGCAGGTAGAAATTGTTTCTTCAAATACAATACTTTTACAAAAAATTTTTATGCGCATTATTTCTTACAATTTAAACGGCATACGAGCTGCTATAAAAAAAGGCTTTATAGATTGGCTAAAAACAAACCCTGCCGATGTTATTTGCATACAAGAAACCAAGGCTGCATTTACAGATATTGATGTAAAGGAATTGGAAGATTTAGGATATTGCCACCATTGGTTTAGTGCACAAAAAAAAGGATACAGTAGTGTAGCAGTTTTTTCCAAAACCAAGCCAGATGAGGTTATAAAGGGTACAGGGCATGAGCTGAGTGATTTTGAAGGAAGGGTAATTCAATTGCAATTTGGAGAGGTAAGATTAATAAACGCCTATTTTCCTAGTGGTACAAGCGGAGAAATAAGGCAGGCTTATAAATATGTATGGCTAGCAGAAATGCAGCAATATTTAGAGGAGTTAAAAAAGACCAATCCAAAAATTATTCTTTGTGGAGATTATAATATTGCACACAATGAAATAGATATACATGACCCCAAAGGAAACAAAAAATCATCGGGCTTTTTACCAGAAGAGCGTGCATGGATGGATGATTTTATAAAAAGCGGATGGGTAGATACTTTTAGACAGTTTAACAAAGAACCCAATCATTATAGTTGGTGGAGCCAGCGTTTTCCAAGTGTGCGGCTAAACAACAAGGGCTGGCGTATAGATTATATTTCTGTAACCACTCCATTACAAAAAAACCTAGTAGGCGCACATATATTACCTAATGTAAAGCACAGCGACCACTGCCCTATTTTTATGGAAATAAAATTATAGAAATGATAATTTGTGTGCATGAGCATGAAAAAAATATGTTGGTGGCAAATTGTGAGAAACCCTAAATATGGAAAAGAAATTGTTTGAAAACGACTTTAAATTAAAGCTTGACAAAAATTTTGAAAAGCAATCAAAATATTTTGATTTTGAACTTTATGTTTTGAGCGAATTAGGAACACTGATTTTTGAAATTAATAAGTGTTTAATTCTTGAATTGAACAGAGCAAGCATCACTCTGACAAATAATTTGCTTGAAAGGCTTTTAAAACTTGCATTGATTTACAATGAAGTTGGAATTGAACCAATTCCGTTAGAAACTTGGGAGAAAGTTTTTACAACACCCAATGAAAAATATGGGACAATTCAATTAGGTAATTCAATAGAGTTATGTAAAAAATTTGGACTTATTACAATTGAAGAGAAAACTTTCCTATTTGATACAATAAGAGAATTAATGAGAAATGGCTTCTCACACTATGACACTTCAAAAATTTTGGAAAATTTGCCAGACGAATCTCCATTTTTTAGTGGCAGTTTTTCAAATCCGACAGAACTAAAACACATAAATATAAACCAAAAAGTTATTCCAATTTTTCAGTCTTTACAGGTAGAACAATTTGCAAAACGGAATTCAATTTCATACTTTGTTTATGTATTTAATTTAGTAAAGAAAATTGACGACAGACTCAAAGCAAAATAAACCTGCCACCAACATTGGGTTTTGTGCAAGTTGGGCGGAAGGAATAACAATGGGCATTTGTGCATATCCCAGCTGTGGTTAGGGCAGAAGGAATACTAATAAGCATTTGTAATATATTTTTCAATCGGCAGCGGTTCCAGGCTTAAACAATAATAATTTCTAACCTGCATAAATACCTAGCCGTTGCCTGTAATGCAATCGTTTTGACACTCATAAATTTATAAAAAGAGTTGAAACCATTATCTTTACAACAGATACTATAAATCAACAAAATGCAAAGATTTTATTTTGACACTTCTGTTTTTGGCGGCGCTTTTGACAAGGAATTTGACGAAGCGACCTTACAACTTTTTGAAAGAGTTAGATTGGGGCAAGTAATGTGCGTTTTTTCAGACTTAACAGAAACTGAATTATTGAATGCACCTGAAAATGTTAAACAGCATTTTAAAAAATTGGCAAAACAAAATATTGAAAGAGTGATTGTAACAGACGAAATATTGACACTTGCTTCTAAATATGTTGCAGAAAAAGTGGTTGGTCAAACAAGCTTTGACGATTGCGTACACATTGCTACTGCGACAATTTACAAAGCAGATATTTTAGTGAGTTGGAATTTTAAACATATTGTAAACATCAAGCGTATTCGTGGATACAACGGGATTAATATAAAAAATGGGTACCCGGCAATTGAGATACGTTCACCAAAAGATTTGATTGACTATGAAAACGAATAAAGATTTTGATTGTGTAAAAATGATGCGAGATATTCGCGATAAAGTAAATTCGGAGATTGTAAAAATGGATTCAGCTCAAATTATAGAGTATTTCCGAAACAAATCGTCTGAATTCGAAAAAAAATATGGCCAGCCGGTAATACAGGCTCATACGCCATAAGGGTTTCAGTGCAATTTGCAAGCTCAGTTCCCGGTGGCAAGCTCAATAACAGGGGATAGGTTTGCAGACACGCACTCCGCTACGTTTCATACCGC
>JANXOQ010000324.1 GCA_025357775.1 Ferruginibacter sp.
ATCATCGTTAATAATTCCAACATTATAATTCACCATTACAATGAGCACACCATCATACATAGAAGACCATATTTCTCAAATACCTGCATTGCAAATGCTTATAAAAATGGGTTATACATACCTTACACCAGAGGAGGCAATGGAGCTACGAGGCGGCAGAACAAGCAATGTGCTGCTAGAGCCAATTGTAAAGCAACAATTACAAAAAATAAATAATATAGAATACAAGGGCAAAACTTTTCCTTTTTCTGAAAGCAATATTAGCCAAGCCATTATTGCATTACGAGAGTTACCAATGCATGATGGTTTTATAAAAGCAAACCAAGCTTTTTACGATTTAATAACACTAGGCAAAAGTTTAGAACAAACGGTACTAAATGATAAAAAAAGTTTCTCCTTTCAATATATAGATTGGCAAAATATAGAGAACAATAGTTTTCATGTAACAGAAGAATATAGTGTACTTCGCAGCGATAGAAACGACCATTACAGACCCGATATTGTGCTATTTGTAAATGGTATTCCCATGGTAATTATAGAGTGTAAAAGTAATGTAGCCAAGGGTAATGATGTACCAGTACAATTAGGCATTTCGCAGCATTTAAGAAACCAACAAATAGCAGATGGTATATGCAGCCTATACCAATATAGTAACATCGTATTATCGCTTGCAGTAAACGAAGCTAAGTATGCTACCACAGGCACAGCTAAAGAATTTTGGAGTGTATGGAAAGAAGTATGTAGAACCAAAGAGGAAGAAGAAAAATATACAATCGCATTAAAAGAAATAAAAAATGCTGCACTACCAAATACAGATAGGGTAGCCATATTTAACCAACGCTACAAAAATGTATTGCAGCATTTTATTACATTAGAAAAAGAAGAAATAGCCGTAACCGAGCAAGATAAATTATTGTACAGTATATGCAGTAAAGAAAGATTATTGCAATTAATGTTTAACTACATAGTATATGATGATGGTGTAAAAAAAATAACCAGATACCAACAATATTTTGCTATAAAAGCAGCAATGAAAAGGATATTGGGCAACGGTTCTGTTTCCCCTCTTTTGGAGGGAGCTAGGGGGAGGCTTGGTGGTGTAATATGGCATACACAAGGAAGCGGAAAATCGCTTACCATGGTAATGCTAGCACAATTAATA
>JANXOQ010000326.1 GCA_025357775.1 Ferruginibacter sp.
CAACCATTGTGTATGTACTTATTTTTAAAATATAAAAGTGTATATTTTTTTGCAAGAAGAAATATAAAAATCCAATAAGAAATATAGCTGCTAATAATATTATCAAAAGTGGTGTAACAAAACAATAATATAGTAAAGCAATTAGCATTATCCATAGCAATAGAAAAATAACAAAATGACTTTTTTCTAAAATAGACTTTATGGTATCATAACTTTTTTGTGTACCTAGTTTATGTAAATACTTTGCTGTAATGATAGATGCATAAGGAAGCACAACAAAAATATAATGTGGTAATTGATATTTGCTAGAGCCAAGTGCAATGTATGTAAGTACAAATCCCCCCATGCAAATGAACTCCGTATTAGTAGCTAGTTTAAATTTTTGCTGAATGATAGATTTAATTTCACCAATCAATGCAAAAATAAAAATAACTATCCATGGCAAAAATGCCCACAAAAGATTTTGAAATAAAAAGAAAATAGTAGCGCCATTGTTCCAAATAGATTCACCAGTAATGCGCCCAAAACTTTGTGTCCAATAAAAAAATCGTAACCCAGAAACTCCTGTGCCATTATTTATTATTTTAGTAGGTTGTGCATCAAATTGTTGGTACAATCCATAGCTCATAGGTATTAATAAAATTGCAACTATTATTAAGCCTACAATATATTCCCACCTAAAAATATTTTTAAAATTTCTTATAACTAAAAAATGTGAACTAAACGATAACACAGGCACTATCAAAGCTATTGGTCCTTTTGTCATCATGCCAAATGCTACTGCTACAAAGCCCATAACCAAATGTGTATACTTATTTGTATTATACCAAGCAGCCAGTTGCCAAATACTTAGTATTACCCAGCTCATCAAAATAGTATCTGTTCTTACGTCATTTGTAATTAAAAAAAAAGCTTGGCAACTAGCTAAAACAAGCACTGCAATAAATGCTATTTCTTTTTTGTAATAAAGTACTGCAAATTTGAAAGTAAAATAAAGTGCAGCAAGTGCAAAAATGAAAGAAGGTAGTTTGTAAGCAAAATTATTAACGCCAAATATTTTGATACTTAATGAACTTATCCAAAATAAAAATGGTGGTTTGTCTAAATAATCTTTGCCTAGTTCATATACTTGTAAGTAAGAATTTGTTCTGCTCATTTCTCTACTCATTTCTGCATATTGGCTGGCATCAATATCCATAATATCTATACCAAGGCCTAAACAATATACTAGCAGTAATGCCCCAAAAATAAGAATGATATTTTTTTGCATAAATATTAATTAAGGACTAATCTTCCTCTTTTTAAATTTAAAGAATTACCCGTTATCCAACCAATAAATAAACCAACTAATGCACCGCCTATAATATCCGTTGGGTAATGTACGCCAACATAAACTTGTGCATAGCAAATAATGGTAGCCCAAATAAATACCAAATAAATACCTCTTGGTAAAAAATGTTTTAATGTAATAAAAAGAAACATAGCAATACCGAAATGATTAGCTGCGTGTGAAGAAGTAAAACTTCCGTTTCCGCCACAACCAGCCAATAGCCTCACTTTTATAGAAAAAACTTCATCCATACAAGGGCGTGGTCTTGCTACCAATGGTTTTATAATACGGCTACTAATAATATCGGTAAAAGAAAAAGTAAGCAAAACCCCACAAACCCACCACCAAGCTTTTTTGCCAAAATTTA
>JANXOQ010000340.1 GCA_025357775.1 Ferruginibacter sp.
CTTTATTTAAAAAACCCAATGAGCTTAGATTTTGGATAGAAAAAAACGACCAACTACTTCCTACCAACAACGATAAAGTTCGCTACCTTAAATATGTAGCAGCATTGTTGGTTAATTATAGAATTGGGCTACGAGATAAAGAAATGTTGCCGCTAGATTTGGCTGAATTGCTTAATGAATTTGAAAATGTACTAAAAGCTAAAGTTCTCAACAAAACTATACTGCCATTTATAGATAAGTCATCCTATCCAGTAGCAAAAATATTAACAGAAATGTTTACAGAAAGCGCAGCGGATGCTGGTAGTGTAAAATCGGCTGTATACTTAAAATATTTAGCTCTTCACCCTGATAAAATTTTGCAAACGCTTGATTTTTATGCAAGCGAGCCTTATGCAGATAGCTTGATAGTGGTAGCTTGTAAGCGTAATCCTGTAAAGTTTTACTCTTATGCACAATCAAGAAATTCTATAATTGGCAAACTTATTTTTGCAAGTAATAATCAAATGGTAGTGCAGGTAGCTGCTTTGAGCCAAACACAAAATGCATTATTTTATTTTCCTTTTTTAGATAATATTTTATCAAAAAAACAAAGCATTGCAGATATAAAAAAGTTTGTAGGCAATGGCGAAAGTACAATGGATACTATTGGGTATTTTAAACTTTTAGTGAATACTGCAACTGAATATTATTACAGAGCTAATATATATAAAGATACTGCCATAGCTTACATTGGTGCAAATGGCTTGCTAGATATGCTACGTTATAAAGCTAAACAACATTTTGTAAATTATATAAATGAGTTACACGACCAAAGTAATTTAGCTGTAAGAATGAAAGCTATACAACCTCTTGCTCCAAAAGATTTGTATTATATGATGGTAATGTGTGATGATATTATTTATACCAGTAGTTACAAACATAGTTTTAATAGAATGCTACAATTAATGGGTACAAAACCCCGTGGCGATTCATTATTACTTTCTGTAAACATGGATCATTTTAGAAAGTTTATTAAAATGGCGGCCAATTACAATAGGCTTGATACATTTTTAAAAACAATGCCAGGCAATAGACCTGCTTTAGTAATGAAACAATTTGTAACTGGTTTAGAAAAAAGTGGATTAGAAGATGCAGTGGACGTAGCGGATGCTTATAGTAGTATTGTAGATAAAAAATTATTGCAAAATATTTTGCAAACGGTAGATGAAAATATTGTAATAGCAGAAGCCAAAGAAGAGAAAAAAGGCAAAGTTATATATGGGCTTTTAAGCAATATATTTTTGTCTGCCAATGATACTGGCAAAATAGATTTGGCAGCAAAAATAGGTATACCGCCTATTTTTGAAATGCCCATAAAAAGTATGCAAAATGATAAAGGAAATATTATAGAGCAAGTATTTTTTTATGGTGATAAAGACGGCAAAGCATTTTACCCATCTTTTAGAAATTCATTAAGCGCTTCAGAGTGGAAGGTAACAGAAAAAAAAGAATGGATTGAGGCAATATCTACTAAGGGGAATATAATTTTGTATGCAAACAAACCCTTAGATAATGATACAAACTTAGACGATACTGCACAAGTACATTTAGGTAAATATTTATTTGATAATGGGCTTACACCAACGTTGGTAGTACATAGGGGGCATAGCTACTGGCTAGAGCGTACAATGGATCGTATGGCTGGCGAAGGAAAAATTATTATACTTGGCTCATGCGGTGGTTTTCAAAACTTAAATAAAATTTTAGTTATAAATCCAGATGCGCATATTGTATCAACCAAAGAAATTGGAGCTGGCGACATTAATGGACCAGTATTAACTTATATAAATGAAGTATATAGAACTGGGGCAAATTTAAACTGGAGAAAAATGTGGACTACTCTTGCAAAATATTTTTCTGTAAACCCAAAAAAAGAAGTTAGAGATAGTTGGGAAAATTATGTACCTCCTTATAAAAATTTAGGAGCAATTTTTTTGAAGGCATATACTTTAAAGATAGATGAATAGCATTTTTAAAACGATATACATTTTTACTGGCTTAGGTGCTGATGAAAGAGTTTTTTATAAAATAAATTTTGAAACATATAATGTTATATATGTAAAATGGATAACACCAGCAAATAATGAAAGCATTGAAGCGTATGCATTAAGACTTACAGAACAAATTTCTATTGAAAATCCAATATTGCTTGGCCTTTCCTTCGGAGGCATGATGGCTGTGGAAGTAGCAAAACACATTAGAACAGAAAAAATTATTTTAATTTCTTCTTCAAAAAATAGAATTGAGATACCTTTTTATTATAGGATTGCTGGCAAAATAAGATTACATAAAATTATACGGGCAAAATTTTTGGTGAAGGCAAACAAAGTCACTAATAAAATATTTAGTGTTCGTTCATCAGAAGATAAAAAAATTATATCTTCTATGATTGGTGCAAGCGATGTAGTTTTTTTAGATTGGGCGATTGATAAGATAGTACATTTAAAAAATGAAGCAATGCATAATAATCTTGTACATATACATGGCACTGCTGATAAAATTTTACCTTTAAGATTTGTAAAAGCAGATATAATTGTAAAAGGAGGTACACATTTAATGATTATGGATAGAGCAGCAGAAATAAAGGAACATGTTTTAAAATCTTTAGAAAAAAAAAACTATTTCTAAAAAAACAAAAGTATTAGCATAAAACTTTGTGTTATAATTTTTATTGAAACTTAAGATTACTTCCAGTAGCCACCACTACATTAGCACCTGTATTTACAGTAAGTTTTTTAAAAACACCAGTACCACTTAGCGTTTGTGTAGTGCTGCCACTCAATGCAATTATACCTGTACCTGCTACCGTACCATTATTTACACATGCACCCGTTACAGATAATGTAGCAGTAGTAGTTAAAATAGCAGCTGTATTTATTGTTAAATTTTTTATTGTTTGTGCATTATTTATAACTGGGGCAAAGGTTGTACCAGAAGGAATAATTACTGGGTCAGTACTGGTAGGTATTGCATTTTTATTCCAATTGCTAGCATTGCCCCAAGCGGAGCTAGTAGTGCCAAGCCATACAAAATCTAGTATTGGTACAACTGCTTTTATACTCGTTTTTCCTACTCCACTTATTTCTCCAAAAGCATTATTATTTGTAGATACATAAATACCATTTATTGGGTCATCTCCAAATAAATTTACATTCGGGCTATATTTGTATACGATACTTTCTACACCTGTATATAAAGAACAATAAATGCTGGTTGAATTTTCGTTTGTAATACCAGCGCCCATTATAAAAGAAGTATTATCTTGAAAACCTCCGAAAGTAAAATTTGTTTCTAAAATGTATGTTGCTTTAAGGGTAGCAGGATCTATATCAAAAAAATAATATTTAAAAGAGCCGTCTGCTTGTGGCACATTTACAAGTGCAGTTAGTCTATTATCGGTATTTACCATAAGCCCTCCACCTATTGCATTTGCATAAAGAACTGTATTGCCTGGCGCATCTGTAATAGCACCAACATTTGTTATGTTATAAGGAGAGGTAGTGCCAAAGGTGTAAAGCGTTTTATTTCTTCCAATTGCGTAGCCCGTATTATTAGTTCCATTTATTACCATCATATTTATTCCAAATGCATTTTCTGTTCCAATTACTGGTAATGCCCCACCAGTATTTACACCTTGTGTAGCACCAATAAAATTATTGTTAGTATAAGTTTCGGTTGAGGTTTCTCTATTAAAAACAAATAATTTATTTGTACTACTATTATCACTAAAAAAAACTTGTTTAAGATTATTAGGGTTCAAAGCAATAGCACCAATGTACATAGATAAATTATTTGCATTACTATTAGTTCTTTGCCATTGGTATGCACCAGTAGAGGTATTTAAGTATTGTTGATTTAATCCTTGTAAAGTTTGTACATCATCACTTACCAAAAGAGGTATTGTAGCATTAAAATTAGTTTGGGCTTGGCATAATTGTAAGCAAAGTGATGCATACATTACTAATAAAAAAAATTTCACAGGTTACGTTTAGGGGTTAACGAATTATTAATATAAAATTGAACTTTTTTAAGGCAATTTGCTGTAGTTATAAACAGTAAATAACTTGTAGTTATACAAAAATTAAAAAGTAGTTTTAATAAGAATATTATTTGTAAAAAAAATGAAAAAATTAAAATAGGTAATACCAGATATAATACGAAACTAAATTTTATTATTCATAAGTAACCTTTTACAAATACCAAATAAAAGTTATTTGATTTTATTTTTTTGTAGAAAAAACGCTACACACACATTTTAAATGACTC
>JANXOQ010000359.1 GCA_025357775.1 Ferruginibacter sp.
CCGTTGTGTGTAATGCGGCGTGAAAACCTACAACATTGACGGACATAGAGAACATCAACATTTTTTCGTAAATTTGCAGACTAAATAAAGCGACAATGAACAACTCATATTTAGCTTTTGATGAACTCAAAAAGCTTTACCCTGACGAATGGATACTTCTTGGCGACCCAGAAATGAAAAACACTTCTGTTTTGGGTGGAATTGTCTTGTACCACAGCAAAGACAAAAAAGAGGTTTGTTACATTGGTAGAGACAAAACTGCTGACTATACTACAGTTACAATTGCTTTTGCAGGAGACTTGAAACAACATCGTAAAATCGGAATACTAAAAAGGATATGAAAATTTTCTCCTTTGACCTTCCGACAGACGAAGATGTAATTATAGTAAATGCTTCGATTGAAGGGAGATTCAAATTTCGTCTTGCACTTGATTCAGCAGCGACACATACCACAATTGACAGCAATGTTTTATACTTTTCAGGTTACGAACTCAAAAATAGTAAGGGCGAACAGGAAATAGAAACCTCAAACGGGATTATAGTTGTTGAAACTTACGACATCGAACATTTAGAATGTTTAGGAATTACCAAGACCGATTTTGAAGTTCAGGTTTATGACTTTTTAGCACACGGAATTACTTCTGATTATGACGGTGTAATTGGACTAAATTTTTTAAGAGAACATAAATTTTGCATCGACATTTTGAAAGGCGAAGTTAGTGTTGATATTTGACCATCAAAATGATAATGCACTACACACAACATTGGGTTTTGTGCAAGTTGGGCGGAAGGAATAACAATGGGCATTTGTACATATCCAAGCTGTGGTTCGGGCAGAAGAAATACTAATGAGCATTTGTAATTTATTTTCTACATTTGTTTTTCAATCGGCTTCGGTTCCGGGCAGAAGGAATACTAATTCCCAACCTGCACAAAGCCCTAGCCGTTGCCTGCAATTTTTCGTTGGCACCTTACGATTAAAAAAACAAAAAATAATAATGCTTAAATATTTATTTTACCTGTTGTGCGGTTAAACAGCCAATGCATGTTTTAAGTGATTGATAGGTTTGTTATTTTGATAATTAAAAGTTTGTAATACAGTAACAGCAGCCATTTTGCATATTAATC
>JANXOQ010000362.1 GCA_025357775.1 Ferruginibacter sp.
AATACTTTTTGTTATAAAATGTTTATGCAACATATGCTAAAAAATTTCAATTTTCTAAATCAACATAAGCTAGCAACAACTTTTTTATCTTCATACCAAATGCATATAATCCAAGCATATTTTCTATAGTGTAGCTTTTAAAACTAATAGTACGTTTGTAGTAGCATACTTATGTGTTTGATATTATGCTGTTTAAATATTAGTTTGTCACAATTTTATTTTTTGTATTAAAAAACTTATAAAAATCCTTGAGTTTGAAAGTATAATAATACATGGTCTTTTAAAAAGTTCTCTTGGTCATTTAAAAACAATTCTGGCAATGCTTTTAATTGGGTAAAATGAGGCCAGCCTTCTTCATCTAGCCCATCATGGGTATAAAAACCACTTGCCTGCAAAATAGTACAAATTGCTATATGCATCAAATCTTGCTTTTGCTCTTTGCTAAAATCTTGTGGTCCTTGCCCAAGCTCCTGCACACCAACAAGAAGCAGCACACCATTCATATCTGGCTTTATGCCAAAATGCTCTTTCAACTTTATCCTTAGCTTTAGCCAGCGAACTTGTAAGTCTTCTTCCACATATTGCATATTGCAAATGTAACTAATATGCTTTTCCAAAAAAAATTGAACCACAAAGTGCATAAAGTTTTTCACAAAGATTACAAAGATAAAATTGTTGATATAGCAATGAAATTTGCGTTTTGGTTTTCTAAAGTTTACACGATTGTGTACAAACTTTTGTTTTTTAAAGATGCCCGTATATTTGCAACAGAAAAAGTATATATAAAATGTTACAAATAAATTACATAAGGCAAAATGCCGAACTGGTAAAAGAAAGGTTAGCTGTAAAACACTTTGCACAAATAAATTTGGTTGATGAAATTATAGCAATTGATGAAGAAATACGCAAGCAAAAGGCAAGCTCAGAAGCGCTTCAAGCAGCTGTAAATAATACATCTAAAGAAATTGGCGCATTGATGGCTAAAGGCAAAACAGAAGCCGCTAATGCAAAAAGAACTGACGTAAATAATTGGAAGGAAGAAATAAATGAAGGTAAAAATACTTTGCAATTATTAGAGGAAACATTTACCAATAAAATTTTATTGCTACCAAACCTACCACATACAAGTGTACCCTTAGGTAAAGTAGCAGAGGATAATATAACCTTACTAGTAGGCGGTACCATACCTACTTTGTATGATGGCGCAAAACCACATTGGGATTTAATA
>JANXOQ010000371.1 GCA_025357775.1 Ferruginibacter sp.
TATTAATAGCTGCGGTAGCTTTTTTATATTACAAAGTTTTTAAAAGCAATACAACACAAGCTAAAAATGCCACAGTTTTAAAAAAAGATAGTACCAATACACAGAATAGTATTTCTGCTTTCATAGCATATGTGGAACTTGATTCTTTAAATGAAAATATTGCATTTATAAAAGATCGCAGAAAAGAGTTAGAAAAAGAGCAAAAATCTATTGAAGCAGATTGGAGAAGTGATATGACAGGCTTGCAAAAACGAGCGGCTGACTTTCAAAAAAATGCAGGTGCAAAAACGCAGCAAGAAGGGGAAAAATTGCAAATAGAACTAGGGCAGTTACAACAACAAATAGAAGCTAGAAAGCAAACACAAACACAGGCCCTAAGTG
Organism: Ferruginibacter sp.; assembly: GCA_025357775.1. Taxonomy (GTDB): domain Bacteria; phylum Bacteroidota; class Bacteroidia; order Chitinophagales; family Chitinophagaceae; genus Ferruginibacter. The sequence continues at coordinate 382 of JANXOQ010000371.1, forward strand.
AAAAAAGTTATAGTTTTTTAGAAGGTATACAAAAAGATTTGAAGGCTTGCGTAAGTGAATATAATAAAGATAAAAGATACCAATATATTTTTACCACGGGCTCTGGCAATGAGTATATGATTTATAAAAATGATGCAAATAATATTACGGCAGATATTGTAAAAGCAATGAATGAATTAAAGAAACAAAGAAAGTAAAATGTATTTTCAAATTATAAGTCCCACTAAAGATGTTTTAGTGGGACTTTGTTTATATTGCCATTCTAAAATATATCAGTATGGCTGAAACCAATAATGAATTTAAACCTTCTTTAGGCTTATTAGATGCAACAATGATTGTAGCAGGCTCAATGATAGGTTCAGGTATTTTTATAGTAAGTGCAGATATTACTCGAAATGTAGGAAGTGCGGGCTGGCTTATTGCAGTATGGCTTATTACAGGGTTTATGACGCTAACTGCTGCCCTAAGCTATGGAGAATTGAGTGCAATGTTTCCCAAAGCTGGTGGGCAATATGTTTATTTAAAAGAAGCTTTTAATCCTCTTGCTGGTTTTTTATACGGTTGGAGTTTTTTTGCAGTAATACAGACAGCTACCATAGCTGCGGTTGGTGTGGCTTTTAGTAAATTTGCTGCATACATTGTACGTGCCTTGAGCGAAAAAAATATTATTGCCGATTTAGGATTTATGACCATTTCTGCTGCGCAAATTGTTTCCATCATTCTTATTGTACTTCTTACTTACATTAACACAAAAGGTATAGAAGGAGGTAAAATGATTCAGCGTTTTTTTACTTCTGCAAAATTAATAGCATTGTTTGGGCTAATTATATTTGGATTTGTATTAGCTAAGCACAGTTATTGGAGCGAAAATATGGCAACAGGATTTACTGCTATGCAACAAGAAAAAAATGCAGCTGGCGAATTTGTGCAATTCGGTTTATGGGCACCTATAGGTTTGTCTGCTCTTGTTGGTGCTATAGCAGCATCTATGGCTGGTTCTATATTTAGTAGCGATGCTTGGAATAATGTAACTTTTATAGCAGGCGAAATAAAAAACCCTAAAAAGAATATAGGGTTAAGTTTATTTTTAGGAACACTTATTGTAACCGTAATATATGTTTGCGCCAATTTGATGTATATAAATGTATTGCCCCTTCATACTATTGCTGATGCTGATAATAATAGAGTAGCCCTTGCTGCATCTAAATCAATATTTGGAAATGCGGGTACATATGTAATTGCAATCATGATTATGATTTCAACTTTTGGATGTAACAATGGTCTCATACTTGCAGGAGCTAGGGTATATTACACTATGGCAAAAGATGGATTATTTTTTAAACAAACAGGCACACTTAATAAAAATGGAGTACCAGCCGTAGCATTATGGATGCAATGTGCCATGGCAGGTTTATTATGCTTAAGTGGACAATATGGGGATTTGCTAGATATGATTTCTTTTGTAGTAGTATTATTTTATGCACTTACTATTGCAGGCATATTTATTTTAAGAAA
>JANXOQ010000374.1 GCA_025357775.1 Ferruginibacter sp.
ATCCTACATATACAGGCAGCCCACAAAACTTTGAAGAAGTAATAAATAAAGTGCTAGCAGATAGTGGTATTGTAATAGCACCTGCTACCAATTATTTTTGTAATCCATACACTATTGATTATCCAAAACCTTATGGCTTAAACCCTATATTGTATCCTAACTATACAAATACAATAGATAGCTGTGGCTGCGAACGCTTTGCTGCATTAAAGAAAGAAGCAGGGGCAGATTCTGTATCACTTTTAAGGATGAATAATTTTTTAAGAGTAAACTATAGTGACACGTTAAACACCATTTTATGGGCAGGTTTGCAAAATTGTAATGCTGCCTTTAGGGACAGTTGTAATCAAGTTGCTGGTACAATAAATTTTTATAATGGGACATCTTCAAAAGTAACTAATGTTACAAATGGGAATACAATGTTAGCTAGACCTACTTGCCGACCTGTTGTAATTATTAATATGGCTGTAGAGACTGGATCTATGACAATAAGTTTTGCGCAAAGTACATTGTTTGTAGCTTGTGAACTATATGTAACGGATGAGAATGATAATATTTTATTTACAAATGAAATAGACTGTACCGCAACACAAGTTGTGATTGAAGATTTTAGTATCAAACCATGTAATATGTATAAGGCTTATATTGTAAGTCATGAAAGTGTTCCAAATATGTGCCCAGAAGGAACGGCTACTTCTAATATTTATAAATATAATGGATGTAAAAATATAGGATGTTCTAATCCATCCATAAAAAATTTAGTAGTTTATGCAGGAAAAATGAGAATCACATACTTATGTCCTCCAAGCTATACTAGTACTACTTTGTACATTACTGATGAATTTAATACTACTTTATATACCCAAGTATTAGATTGCTCGACAACCGAAATACAAATTTTAGACAAACCTATAGATCCTTGCAAGAAATACAAAGCATTTATTGTAAGTAATGGCGGTAAAGCCCCATGTATATCTGTTACGTCTAATCTATTTGTTTATAATACCTGTCCTACTCCAGTATGTCCTGGTAAGCCCGTAATAGGTATCATAAAATCAGTGCCTATAGCTCCTGCTAACGGTAACGTAAATGTGACTATTAATTACAACATACCAGTTGGGGGTGCTAATTGTACTTTACAGGTATTTGGCCTAACAGCTACAGGTATAAATACGCTCATATCTACACAAGCTATTTC
>JANXOQ010000375.1 GCA_025357775.1 Ferruginibacter sp.
GAAAAGAGATAATTAATAAAATTATAAAATCTTTTCAAAAAAAACAGCATTTTTTTCTGGGTTAAAATAGTAAGGTTCAATTTCATAAAAACCATGGCTCTTATACAAGCTTATTGCATTTGTCATGCTATGCAAAGTATCTAACCTTATTTTTTTATACCCCAAATCAACTGATATTTCTAAGGATTTTTTTAGCAACAAATTAGCAAAACCTTTTTGCCGGCAATTTGGTTTTATGTACATTCTTTTTAGCTCTGCAATATCATTTTCTTTTTTTCTTACTGCTACACAACCTATAAAATCATTTTCCATTTTTGCTAATAAAATTACACCTGTGGGGTAAGCATACATACCTTTTAAATGATTTAATTCGTTTTCAAAATCTTGAAAACTTAAATCAATATTAAGCCATACTGCATACTCTTTAAAAAGTATAGCAGCGGCTTCGTATTCAAAATCATTATTAGCAATTAATACTTTAACCATTTGCTGTTCGTTTATTGGCTAAAAATACGCCTGTAAAAATAAGCACCCCTGCAATAATTTTATATATAGATAAAGCTTCACCCAAAAATATAATGGCAATAAAAGTGGCAAATAATGGTTGTAAATAAATATATGCCCCAGTTGTAGAAGCTCCTAATATTTTTATACCAAATATATTAAAAAGATATGCTAAAAATGTACCACAAAAAACTACTAAAAAAAGCGAAATGTATGCATTAGTAGAAAAGGTTTGCCATTGTATTGCTATAAACTCTGTTAAACAAAAAGGTAACATTATAAAAAAACCAATAGTAAAAATAATACGCAAAACCATTATTGGATTGTACTCTTTCATTAATGGCTTTACTAACATAAAATAAAAAGTATAAGAAATTGCATTTAGTAAAATTAAAATATCTCCTATAATTACATTGGATGGTTTGCCTGTTTTTTCTTTTGATAAAATTAGTACCAATGCTCCAGCTATGCCTAAAAACAGACCAATAATTTTATAATTTGTTATTCTTTCTTTTAAAATTAATGCTGCAAAAAAAGTGATAAGAATAGGTGTTGTTAAAATTAATAAACCTGCATGAATAGAGTATGTTAGCGATAAACCTTTTACAAATAATAGTTGATTAATAGCAATACCTGTAAGTGCACAAAGAAAGAACCTACCGTAATCCTTTTTTTGTATCACGGCATTTTGAGGTTTAAATAAATACAAGACCCAAAGTAATAATGAAGTGACTCCTACTCTTAAAAAATTAAGACCAAATGCTTGCACAAATTTTTCATTTATTAAAAATTTTACAGCAGTTAAGTTTATTGCAAAAAAGATATTAGTTGCGAGTAAGGAAAAATGTGCAGTGGTTTTTTGGTTCAATTCTATTAAATATTATATGCTTTTGCAAATTTATGATATCAATTTTACTAATTTAGAAAATGCTGCTTAGCAAAGATTTACTGTTTGCTTTATATTGCATAATCAAATTTACAAATTGGCACAACAATATACATACGAATTTTCTGAAACAAAACCTAGCTTATTGGAGCGCTTTGGTTTATACTATCTAAAATATTTTAAGAAAATAGATAACGACCGTAGTGTGTTTGACCTTACAGATAAAGAGCTTGCAAAACAAGTCAATAAAATAACCTATACAGGCATTATACTCTCTTGTATTATAGGAATAGTGTGCGTTTTTCCTACTGTGTGGGTAGATGTGCATTTTGAAAAAAATACTTTTTTTATTCACTATGGCTGTGTAGCTGTTGTAACATTGATAAGTATTATTATAGAGCTATACCTACTTTTTATTATTGCGCTTCATGCAGTTTATTGTGTGAGTGAGCTTATAAACTTACGAGCTAGCGAATCTGATTTGGTAAATGGTGGATTATTTAATGTACAAAATATTTTGGCAAGGACAGCGCTTGAATTACCAGACCCAGAAATAAAAATAATGGGGATTGATCCTTTTAAAAGCGTATCTAAAAGAAATTTATTATTGCTTAGTCTTTTATACAAAGCAAAAATATTTTTGACCAATATTATACTTAAATATGCACTAATTATTTTTGTGGGTAATACCATTGTGGGCATTCCGGTATTATATGAAGCTATTGTAGTAGAGTGTTTTTGGAATAGTGTTGTAATAATAAACGTAGTAGAACATGCGAGGCTTAGGCTATTTGGCTTTGCACTTGCCAACCAAATTGGCAAAAACATTTTAGCAGAAGGTATTATTGAAAAACTGTCTGCGTTAGCAAAAAAAAACTGTTTGAGAGCTGTAGGTAATGCGGTAGTAATGGCACAAAATTATCATCCAAATATGGTGTTACTATTTTTTAAACTTCAAGAAATTTTAAAAATAGAAGAAGTTGATAAATACGATGACTGGAATTTATTTTTAGAAGCTTTACAAAATGTATCTGAACAAGAGCGATTTTTTTTGTTAGATTTATTTACTGTTTCTGCAGCATTTGATGGCAAATTATCTAAACTTGAAAAAGAAAACCTACGGGCAGCTTATGGAAACGATTATGATATTTATTTTTTGAGATTGGAGCGACTTGTAAATTTTTTAAAAAAAGGAAGACTAAATGCAGCCTTAAAAGATTGTAAATTAGATTTTATAAAAGGGTAAATAAGTAAATTTGAAAGTAATCCTACAAAGAGTTTCCTCAGCTGCCGTAACTGTGGATAGAAACATTATAAGTGAAATAAAAACTGGCTTACTAATCTTTGTTGGCATTGAAAATGCAGACACAATAGAAGATGTAATTTGGTTGGGCAACAAAATTGTAACCCTTCGCATTTTTGATGATGAGGAAAAAGTGCCCAATCTTTCTGTAAAAGATATTGATGGAGAAATATTATTGGTAAGCCAATTTACGCTGCATGCGTCTACCAAAAAAGGCAATAGACCATCGTACATAAAAGCTGCAAAACCAGCAATAGCAATACCATTATATGAAAAATGCATTGTAAATTTAGAAAAGAATTTAGGTAAAAAAATAAGCACTGGTAAATTTGGTGCAGATATGAAGGTAGCTTCGGTAAATGATGGACCACTTACTATAATTATTGATACAAAACAGCCTTCTACATCTTCCCCCGAAGGAAAGAGAAAACAAAAAAGATTAACTAATGGATAACTTAATTTATTGTGTTTACAAATTATAAATATTCATATCGAAAAGGTTGTAAAGTTGAGCCTGCCTTTGTCGGCAGACATGCTCTTGAAAACTGGTATGATAAGGTACACACGCATTTGAAAAGCACAGGCTGACATTTTTTTTTCGAATATTAAACTAATTTAAATTTACAAGTGGAATAAAGAGTTTTGCTAATTTTATAAAACAAATTAAATAAATTTAATGACAGATATCACAATAAACGAAGCCCAACAAAAAGTAGATGAATGGATAAAAACCATAGGCGTAAAATATTTTAGTGAACTAACTAACCTTGGCATTTTAATGGAAGAAGTAGGTGAACTTTCTCGGCTTATGGTACGAACTTATGGAGAACAATCTTTTAAAAAAACAGACATGGATAAAGATTTGGGCGATGAAATGGCAGATATTCTGTGGGTGCTTATTTGCCTTGCAAACCAAACAGGGGTAAATCTTACAGATGCATGGCAAAAAAACATTGAAAAAAAAACAAAAAGAGATGCAAATAGGCATAAAAACAACAAAAAACTGACCTAACAAAAAAATAATAAAAATACCATGTTTGCGTTATTGTTTTATTGGTATTTAAGTCTCATATTTACATTTTCATAGGTGGTTTTCAAAAATTGTTTTCATGGGGGTGAATTCAATTCGAAACCGTTGCATTTTTTTGCAACGGTTTTTTTTATTAAGCGTAAGAAAGATTTACTTTTGACCAAATTTTTTTATATGAAACGATTATGTTTTTTTTTGTCATTTTTATTGATGCTAAATACCATTTTTGCTCAACAGCAAAAATTAATAAGTGGCCCATGGGCGGGTAACGTACAAATGCGCACTGCGGTGGTATGGGTAGAGGTAAGTAAAGATGTAAAAAAACTGTCAGTAAAATATTTTATTAATGGCAAAGAAAATATTGTATCATACAATGGTGAATTAGGAAAAGATTTTAACCCAATAAAAATTGAACTTAACGGGCTGGAAATAAAAACTACATATTCTTACAGAATATTTATTGATGATAAGGAAATAAAAACAAATTTTCCTACAACATTTACCACACAAGACCTTTGGCAATGGCGCAGACCTGCACCAGACTTTAGTTTCCTCGCAGGCAGTTGTGCCTACGTAAACGAGCCTAAGTACGACCGCCCTGGCAAGGGCTATGGTGGCGACTCTTCTATTTTTGAAACCATGGCAAATACAGCAGCTGCTTTTCATGTATGGATGGGCGACAACTGGTACACCCGTGAGGTAGACTTTGGCTCTACATGGGGTTTAAACTATCGTGCATCGCATGATAGAAGCCAGCCTTGGTATCAAAAATTTATGGCAGCAATGCCGCAATATGCTATTTGGGATGACCATGATTATGGCCCCAACGATGCTGGAAAAAGTTATATTCTAAAAGATGAAAGCAGAAAAATATTTAAAAATTATATGCTCAACCCTAGCTATGGTGAAGAAGAAAAAGGCATTTATACAAAAGTAAGTTATAGCGACGTAGATTTATTTTTGACCGATGGAAGGTATTTTAGAAGTGAAGACGAAATGCCCGACAGCACTAACGGGAAGCCAGATGCTAGTAAACATTTTTTTGGCCCAAAGCAAATGGAATGGTTGAAAAATGCTTTGCAATTTAGTGATGCAAGCTTTAAAATAATAGTAGTTGGTAGCCAAGTTTTAAATCCTTTAAACCCTTACGAAAGCATGAAAAACTATAGTTATGAATACAATGAATTATTAAATTTTATAACTACACAAAAAATAAAAGGCGTATTATTTTTTACTGGCGATAGGCATCATAGCGAAGTAATAAAAATGCAATTGCCTAATTTTTATCCATTGTATGACATTACTATTTCACCATACACATCTGGCGTGAGCAAGCCTTTTGGCGCAGAAAAAAACAATCCTAGCAGAGTTGCAGGGACATTGGTGGAAGCACAAAATTTTGGAAAAATATCAGTAAGTGGACCAAAAAAAGATAGGGTTTTAAAAGTTGATTTTTTAGGGATAAAGGGCGAACTAATGGGTACTTGGAGTGTGGGTATTGGGGAGTTAATGGTGGGGAAGTAATTTTCTTCATCAAGTAATAACTATTTTTACAGCGTGAAAAGAAAAAAACCAAAAATAACATTAGACAACATAACCATTACGGACTATGCAGCCCAAGGCAAAGCCATTGCACGCCACGAGGGGAAAGTAATTTTTACCGAAGGTACCATGCCTGGCGATGTGGTAAATATAATGCTTACCAAAAATAAAAAGGATTGGGCAGAAGCAAAAGTTTTAAAAATAGTACAACCAAGCAAAGATAGAATTGAACCATTTTGCCAGCACTTTGGCTTATGCGGTGGTTGCAAATGGCAAATGTTACCTTACCACAAACAGCTAGAATTTAAACAGCAAGAAGCGGAGCAAAATCTTATACGGATTGGAAAAGTAAATGGCGCAACTATGCTACCCATTATAGGTGCGGATACACAAAAATTTTATAGAAATAAATTAGAATTTACTTTTAGTAATAAAAGATATTTAACGGCAGAAGAAATTGGCAACGAAAATATAGATGCTTTGCAAAACTCACTAGGCTACCATGCTCCGAGAGTATTTGATAAAACAATTTCGATATTTGAATGTTACCTAATGGATGATGTAAACAATCGTATACGCAATAGTATGCGTGACATTGCTACTAAAAATAATTACCCATTTTACGATATAAAAGAACATACTGGTTGGCTACGCAATTTGATAATTAGATATTGTACAACAGGAGAGCTAATGGTGAACCTTTGTATAAATTATGAAGATGAGCTCAATACAAAAATTATAATGGAAGGCTTGCTAGCAGCGGTTCCTGAAATTTCTACTTTATTGTATACCATCAACCCCAAATGGAACGATACTATTTATGATCTTACTCCCATTGTATATTTTGGTAAAGGTTATGTTACAGAAAAATTAGAAAATTTTGAGTTCATTATAAGCCCAAAATCTTTTTTTCAAACCAATACAAAGCAAGCGGAAAAACTATACAGTATTACCAGAGACTTTGCGCAACTTACTGGTAAAGAAATAGTGTACGATTTATACTGTGGCACAGGTAGTATTGGTATTTTTGTAAGCCCACAAGCAAAAAAAATAATAGGAGTAGAACTGGTAGAAGATGCTATAGAAGATGCAAAAAAAAATGCAGCAAATAATAATATAACCCATGCGGAGTTTTTTGCTGGAGATGTAATTAAAATATGCAATGATGAATTTTTTGCAGCACACGGTAGACCAGATGTAGTGATAACAGACCCTCCACGTGCTGGCATGCATGATAAATTAATTACAAAATTATTGGAAATAGCTGCACCAGTAATTGTATATGTAAGTTGTAATACAGCTACCATGGCAAGAGATATTTTATTGCTTAGCGAAAAATATGCTGTAGAAAAAACACAACCAGTAGATATGTTTCCACAAACACACCATATAGAGTGTGTAGTAAGGCTGGTTTTAAAAAATGATATTTAAAATAAATTATTATGGGATTTTTTGATAACGGAAATAGGATTGGAAAAACACAAACTGCGGTTGTAACAATTATTCTTATAAATGTAATAGTATATGCTATACAATTATTGTTTAAATCTTATAAAATAACAGAATGGGGTTCTTTACATTATTTTACATCGCCAGCATTTTTTCCACACCAAATTATTACAAGTGTTTTTATGCATAGCGTTGATTTTACTCGTGGGTCAGGCTTTACACATATTTTATTTAATATGTTTTGCCTTTATACATTTGGTACAATGCTAGAGAGGGTATGGGGAGCAAAGAAATTTTTTATGTTTTATATGATATGTGGGATAGGTGCATCTATTATTATGATGCTGGCAATTCCATTTACAGCAGAGCAATTTGCAAAGAGTGCAGAGGCAGCTAGGTATGGTGGTTATTCTGCAGATTTAGTAACAACATATATAAACGAATATTCAGCATTGGGTGCATCTGGGGCAATTATGGGTGTAGAGGCTGCTTTTGTTTATTTATTTCCAAATGTTGAGCTAATGATAATGTTTATTCCTATACCAATAAAAGCTAAATATATAATTCCAGCATTTATTTTATTCGATTTATTTGGTGGGTTCTACCGCATAGCAGGTGATAACATTGGGCACTTTGCTCACCTTGGTGGTGCACTCATTGGGTTTTTATTAGTACTTTATTGGAATAAAACTAATAGAAAAACGTTTTATTAATTTCTAAATTACTCCCAATTTTCTACCCACATACTCATACGTTTCTATTAAATAATCTAAGTGGTTTTGCTCATGAGTAGCCATTACGCTATTGCGTATAATGCAGGTGCCCGTAGGAGTAGCAGGAGGTATAAATATATTTACAAAAATATTTCTATCATATAATTCTTGCCACATTTCCATGCCAATTTTTTCATCTATAGCTATGGGAATTATAGCAGTTTCGCCTTGGGGTACATTAAACCCAAGCCTAATTAAATTAGTTCTTAAATAAGCTGCATTGCTATTAAGTTTTGTAACAAGCTCTGGTTGTTCTATCAATATTTCTAAGGCTGCCATTGCACTAGCTGTACTTGAAGGTGATGGTGATGCACTAAATATTAAAGAAGGAGAATGATGCTTCAAAAAATCAATTTGCTTTTTTTTCTCCTACCACAAAACCACCAATACTGGCTAGGCTTTTAGAAAAAGTACAAAATGTTATTGGTATTTCATTATCTAAACCAAAGTGGCTAGCTGTGCCTCTACCACCCTTCCCTATTACACCAAATGCGTGTGCATCGTCTAACAATATTGGAGTGTTATACTTATTGGCTACATTATATAAATTTTGTAAATCAACTATGCATCCACTACCACTAAAAACGCCGTCAGTTACAATTAATTTTGCTGCCTCAGTTGGTAATTGTGATAATCTTTTTTCTACATCTTCCGCAGCATTATGTTTGTATCTAATAATGTTTGTATTTGTTAACCCTTTTGCCATTAGATTGGCACTTACAATACTTGCATGGTTGTCTCTATCGCTCAAAATATAATCTCCCCTGCCTACCAATGGTTGCAAAACCCCTTGGCTTGTTTGGTAGCCAGTGCTAAAAAGTAAGCAAGATTCTTTGTGCATAAAATGAGCAAGTTTTTCTTCTAGTTGGTTATGCAAATCAATAGTGCCTGTAAGAAACCTAGATCCTGAGCAGCTTGTGCCATATTTTTCAATTGCTTTTATAGCGGCTTCTTTTACATAAGCATGACCTGTAAGCCCAAGATAATTATTACTACCCGCCATAAGTACCGTCTTACCATCCATTTTTACTTCTGGCCCATTAGTTTCGTAAATCGTTTTAAAATAAGGCCAAATACCATTAGCTTTTAGTTCATATGCTTTATCAGCATTAGAACATTTTTCAAAAATTGGGAATGCAGTTTTTTTAAACCTTCTTTTATCAAGTAAGTTTGAATACATAATCGTAGGGGGTAGGTTGTAATAAAAATATGGCATTACGATAATTTTGAATATTATTTTTTTTGTGCAAAAAATTTTAATTGAATTGGATATATTCTATTATCGAACTCTTGTAAAAGTAATATCGCACTTACAAATTTATTTTCAAGTTAAAAGAAAGTAAAAAGGTTATCAACCCTTGCTAGAATTTTAAAAATGCATCAAATATTATTTTACTTTTAATTGAGTTATTTTTGAAACATGAAGAAGATTATTACTATTTTATTTATTGTTACGATTTTATTTAGTTGTACAAAAAAAAATGTAACCCTAATAATAACCAACGCAAAAATATATACTGCTGATACTTCTTTTTCGGAAGCTAGTGCCATGGCAATTAATGATGGAAAAATTATTGCCTTGGGTAACACTGTAGATATTCAAACAAAATTCAAATCAAACAATAATGTAAATGCTGAAGGCAATGTCATTTTTCCTGGTTTTATAGATGCACATTGCCATTTTACTGGTTATGCTACTGATATGTGGAAGTGTGAGTTAATGGGTACAAAATCTTTTGAAGAAATTGTTGCAAGAATAATAGAGTACAGTACAAATGCTCCTATGCAGTGGATTTATGGCAGAGGTTGGGACCAAAATGACTGGGCAGTAAAACAATTTCCTAGCAAAGAAATATTTGACAGCTTATTCCCTAATAGACCAGTGTTTTTAAAACGCATAGATGGTCATTCGGCATTATTAAACCAAAAAGCATTAAACCTTGCAGGCATTACAATTAATACAAAAATAAAGGGTGGAGAAGTAGAAATAAAAAATGGAAAGCTTACGGGAATTTTAATAGACAATGCTATGGATTTTGCGGAGCTAAAAGTACCATTGATAAATGATACACTTGCAAAAAAGTATTTTTTAGCTGCACAAAATTATTGTTTTGAAGCAGGGCTCACTGGTGTACACGACTGCGGCATAAGCGAACACACGGTTGCGCTCATACAAGAGGCACAAAAAAATGATGGGTTAAAAATGAAAATTTTTGCCCTGCTTTCCGATTCTGTTTCTTACTATGATAAATGGATAAAAAGTGGACCACTAAAAACCGATGGCTTGCATGTAGGTGGTTTTAAATTTTATGCTGATGGTGCACTTGGTAGCCGTGGTGCATGTTTGCTAAACGATTATAAAGATAAAAAAGATTGGAAAGGATTTTTACTTGGAACAGAAACACATTTTAAAACAGCAGCAGAAAAATTTGCTGCAAGCAATTTACAAATGTGTACCCATGCCATTGGTGATAGTGGTAACAGAATTATTTTAAAAATATATGCAGATGCATTAAAAGGAAAAAATGATAAACGCTGGCGTATAGAACATGCCCAAGTATTGGATGCTGCGGACTTTCATTATTTTGGCGAGTACAATATTATACCTTCCGTACAGCCTACACATGCTACAAGCGATATGTATTGGGCGCAAGACCGTGTGGGCGCTACACAAATAAAAACGGCATATGCTTACAAACAATTACTACAAACCAATAATTGGATGCCACTTGGTACAGACTTTCCTGTAGAATATATTGAGCCGATAAAAACATTTTTTGCGGCAGTTGTAAGGCAGGATAATAAAGGGTTCCCTGCAAATGGTTTTCAAATGGAGAATGCACTTACCCGAAAAGAAGCTATTTATGGAATGACAATATGGGCTGCAAAAGCAGCCTTTGAAGAAAAAGAAAAAGGTAGTATTGAAGTGGGTAAAGCAGCAGATTTCATTATGCTTGATACAGATTTAATGACTTGTAATAAATCAAAAATATTAGGCACAAAAGTTTTAGGTACTTGGGTGAATGGGGAAAGAGTTTGGAAAATAAAATGATAAAATTAAATTTTTAATTTATATACAGAGTAAATATCCAAAAAATCTACCTCGTACTTCTTTCCTCCATATCCAAATTATTATCAAATGGGCTTTTTGTAAATGGATAAAGTGTTTGCTTAATAAATCCCTTAGGAAATTGTGACTCATGCACACCAGTACCCTCGGGCCAAACATTGCCTGGCAAATAATAAGTACCAAACATCTTATCTATAAAAGGAAAAACTGTTGCAAAATTTTTGCCATAATGTTTTGGATCTTCGCAATGATGCCAATGGTGGTATTGTGGTGTAGCAAAAATATATTTTAAAAACCCAAAATTGATTCGAGTATTGGAATGTATAAGTACTGCATGTATAGCAATGAATACAATATAAATATTGAACACCGCTGGTGGAAAACCCAATACATATAGTGGAACAAACGCCATTGCTCTTGTAAAAAATATATCTACAAAATGAGTACGACTACCTGCTAGCCAGTCCATGTGTTGTGTGCTATGGTGCACCGAGTGAAAACGCCATAAATATACATGGTTGTGAAAAATACGATGTGCCCAATATTGAAACATATCAGTAACTACAAAAGTTAAAACCAATGCTATTAAAAATGGTAACTGTTGTATCCAAAGGTGTACTTTATCTAACCCTATCCACCCAAAAAATAGTACAGCAGGTTTTTGAGTAATGATACCAAATACTTGAATAAACAAATGGCTAATGGTAAAGTAAACCAAATCTGTACGCCACTCCGCATGAAACTTTGTTTGATTTTTATTTTTTGGAAAAAACAATTCTATTGGTATAAAAATAATTGTCATTAGCAACAAATCGAGCAACATCCAATCAAGCCCAAAATACCAGTCCGATTTTTCTACCACAGAGCCTTGTACTTTTAATGCTCCCATAATAATAGCCACACCAGCAATGCTAGAACCTATAAGTGCCCATTTTACTTTTTTGCTTAATAAAAAACTTAACAATGCAAAAAAGAAAGCACATATAACAACAGTTTTTAATAATAATTGCATGTGCTGTGCTGTATAAATTTCTCTAAACTCTGGGGTGGTAAGTTTTTCGGGATAGTAAAAACAAAACATACTTGCTAATGCCATTATGGATAGGAAAATAGATATATATCCGCTAATTTCTCCTTTGCCTACTTCGAGTCGTTGATTTTGAACTTGTGCCATTTAACTAAGTTGATTGTTTAATATTTATATTAATAAACGAAAATAATTCATTTATGTTTTACATTTACACTTGTTTAAAATAACATTTAGCATTATTGGAAATATCCATAGTTATATCTAAAAATATTTATTCTATTAAAGATGAATGGGATACTTTTTTGCCTACAAACCATCATCTAAAAAGCAACCATTTACAAGCTTTTGAAAACTCCAAAGTAGAAGATTTAGTCAATAACTATGTACAAGTTTTTTTAAAAGAAAAATTAATTGGAGTCGTTTATTTTCAACAATTTTCCTTTCAGCACAAGCATTTGAATTTTAATGATGGGAAACAATTGAAATCAAAACTTATAAAATTAGTTTTGCCAAAACGTTTATCTATAATGGTTTGTGGCCATTTATTTCGCATAAATTTTCAAGGATTCTATTTTAATAATGAATTACATAGTAATCATCTTTTTAATGTTATAAAATTATTTAAAAAAGAACAAAAATATAAACCATGTGGAATTATTATTAAAGACTGTACAACAATTTTTGTAGCGCAAAAAAGCAACATGCTAGGCTATCATTTTTTTGATGGGGATGTTACTATGGAAATACAAAGGCGTGGGCATTGGAAAACCTTTGATGATTACTTAAAAGATTTACACAAAAAATATTTACAAAGGGCAAAAAAAATAATAAAAGCTTTCGATGAAATTGTACTAAAAGAATTACATACAGCTGAAATTTTGGAACATTCCAAAGAAATAGAAAAATTATATTGGAATGTTGTAAACAAACAAACTATAAAACTTGGCACTGTAAATGCGAAATATTTTTACGAATTAAAAAAAGATTTACAAGCAAAATTTGAGTTTCACGCTTTGTATAAAAATAATGTAATGATAGGCTTTTATACATTTATTTTTTATGAAACCGAAATGGAAACACATTTTATTGGCCTTGATTATGAGGTAAATAAAACGAATAATATTTATTTCAATATTTTATTTTTTGGTATTCAAAAAATGATTGAACGACAATACAATAAATTAGAGCTTGGTAGGACAGCAAAAGAAGCAAAAGTGAATATAGGTGCTCTACCTAAGCAAATATTTAACTACATTAATGTAAAAAATGGTTTTGCAAAAATTACGCTAAATTATTTTCTAAAAAAATTTAATACTGTGGAAGACAATAAACAAATGGAAAGAACGCCTTTAAAATAGATACTCTCAATTTCAATAATCCTGCATTTTACATCAACCTATGTCGTAGACTATTTCTTCCTCGGTGGTTTAGCTCCCCTCGTTTTAGGTCTACCATACTTTTTCATCATCCTATCTTTTTTACTTGTTAAAAAATTTACCTTTTGGTTTTTTGCAGATTTTTCATGAAACGCTGGTCCAGATTCTTCTTTTTTAGGAGCTCTTACCTGATAAGCTTTCATGTAAATTTTTGGTATCTCATCTTCTGTTAAAACATCCGATATTTCAAGGTTTTCTGGCAATGATGAGAGTGGTACATCATACTTCATTAATGTTTCTATGGTAGTCAGCAAGGTTTTTTCTTTTTCTGTAAAAAAAGTAATGGCAATACCTTTTTTATCTGCTCTTCCTGTTCTACCAATTCTGTGAATATAATTTTCTGGTACTTCAGGCACATCAAAGTTTATAACATGCGTTACTTCCGAAATATCAATACCCCTTGCTACAATATCTGTTGCTATTATAAATCTATAATTTCCTTCGTGAAATTGTTTTACAGTATTAAAACGATGGTTCTGCTCTTTATTAGAATGTATTACGCCACATGTTTCAGGATAAATGGTTTCTAGTTGTATAAATAATTCATCCGCTAATTTTTTTGTTGCAACAAACACCAACAACTTTGTTATTGCTTTATCTTCCGCCAACAATAATTTTAGCAAATTTACTTTTGTATAAAAGTTTGGTATTGGATAACCAATTTGTACAATATTTTCCAACGGTGTTCCCGTCGGTGCTGCTTCTACCCTTACTGGTTCATTAAAAAATGTATCCATTAAGGTTTCTACCTCATCTGTTATCGTTGCAGAAAATAAAAGGTTTTGTCGCTTAGCTGGTAATAAGTCTAATATATTTTTTATTTGTGTACGAAAGCCAAGGTTAAGCATTTCGTCCATTTCATCTATTACTACTTTTTTTATATTTTTAGTTTTTACAGAACCGTTCATTAATAAGTCAAACAATCTGCCTGGCGTAGCCACCAATACATCCACCCCTTTCATTACTTCTGTAGATTGTGTATTGATGTTTGTGCCACCATATACACCCACAGCCGTTACGCTCATGTAAGTAGTAAGTTCTTTTACTGATTCTACCACCTGCGCTACCAATTCTCTTGTAGGTACTATTATCAATATTTGTGCATACTTTTCTTTACTAAATTTCCATTGTTTTAAGCAAGGCAATAAATATGCAAAAGTCTTACCCGTACCCGTTTGTGCTATACCGCACACATCTCTACCGCTCATTACCACTGGGTATACTCGGTGCTGTATGGTTGTAGGGTTGGTATAGCCTGCGTCGTTTAATGCAGAAAGTAATGCGTTGTTTAAGTTCAAATCTTCAAAAGTCATAATGCTAAAATATGTGTAAAGGTACTTTTAAAAAAATGAGTAGCTTTGTATAAACTGCTTTAAAACTTTTTTGCCTATGAATTTATACCTATATCAATAATTTTAAACGATGAAAAATAAAATATTTTGGGCAATTGCAATGGTCAGCATTATTGGCTTATATGCATACAATAACCCTAAGGTAGATTTTAAGGAAGATGCCAAAGATGGTATTCAATTTAACAAAGAAAGTTGGGGCAATATTTTAGCATTAGCCAAAAAAGAAAATAAACTTATTTTTTTAGATATTTATGCTAAATGGTGTGGCCCGTGTAAAAAATTAAAGAAAAGAACTTTTTCAAATGATAAAGTAGGAGCTTATTTTAATGAACATTTTATTAATGTTTCTTTAGATGGAGAGGAGGGTGAGGGTGTAGATGTTTCTTCAAAATACAATGTTACTAGCTATCCATCGTTGTATTTAATAAATGGAGATGGAAGCGTAATAACGGAAACAGGTGGATACATGAGCCCAAAGGAATTGATAGCCTTTGGGAAATCGGTAAGTAAATAAATTACTTTAAATTTGTTTAAAATTTATTATTAAATGTCATCCTTTTTTAACTTAATAGATACAGAAGTTTTAGACAGAAAAATAGAAATAGAAATTTTTCCTTTTTCTAAGTATTTATTCTGGGATAGTGAGATTGATGATGTGAATATTAAACAGCATAAAAAGCATATTATAGAAAGGGTGCTTACAAGGGGATTTTTAAAAGATGTTTATGTTTTATTTAAACTGTATAGCAATGAAGAATTAATAACGGCTATAAAAAGCAGTAGGATTTTAGATAAAAAAACAGCTAACTTTTGCAGTCAATATTTCAACATTCCACTAAACGAAATAAATGCTTCATCTTACTACAGTTGAAAAAGATACGTACCGTCTTTTGCAAAAACTAAATACAATTTCTTTTATTAAAAATAATTTCGCTTTAGTGTGCGGAACCTCATTGTCATTAGAATAAAAAATGGGAAGATAAAAAAAGATTATTTTAAAAAAAACTAATAACATTTAATTTGTTCTTACACCCGTTTCAACCAACCAGTAATACTCATTCTATCTCTATTTGCCTTCACAACCTCATGCTCCATTTCTTCACTCTTAAAAAACACTGCTGTTTGAGATTGGGGCTGTATTTTTTGTACTAATTCATTTTGATAAACCAAAAGTTGCCCACCATCTTCTTCAAGCCAATTATTGTTTAAGTAATTTATAATTGAATACTTTCTATTGTTATCATTTTTAAATTGGTCTTTGTGCCGCTTGTAGCCTGTGCCTTTACCATATACTGCGTAATGAAATTCGTATGCATTTATACCTGTATAGCAAGTACTATTAAGCCGTTCAATAAAACTTTCTACTTGGTTTAAAAACTGTTGTTCAAACACATTGTCATGGCTTTTATCCATCCAATAAATTTTATCACCACGCATTTGCTGCGTAGTATCCATAATGGTTTCATTGCCCACGCCTGCATAAGTCATTAAATTATTTGCTTGCAAGTATTTTATATTTTCTTGTAAGCCATTAGATAAATCTTTACTTAAAAAATTAATGTCTATACCTATATTATTTTCTAAAAAACTATCTATAAGTTGGTCGTGAGGGTTGTGCATATTTGTAAATAAGAAATCAAGATAGTGTAGTAATGTCATTAAAAATGATAAGTCGCTTCATTTTCATAAAGCGACTTATCATTTTGACAATGAGGAAATAATTTTATTATTGTGGTAAAAGTACTTTATCAATTACCTGTATCACACCATTGGTCGCCAATAAATCGGCAGGCGCAATTTTCGAATACATATTATTAGCACCACCTTTTACAAAGCCACTATTATAGCCAAGTATAGTAGTTATTTTATTATTAGGTGCAGCAGCTAGTGTTGTTACTTTTCTAAAAATACCAAGGTCCCAAGCAAAATTTCTACTAGATACAACATGGTATTTTAAAATATTTGCTAATGCTGCTATTTGTGTTGGGTTTGTAATACTATTTATATTTGCTTTGCTATTAAACGGAGCTGGCAATTGGGCAAATGCAGTATTGGTAGGTGCAAAAACCGTAAAATCTCCACTGCCTGTAAACACCGAAACTAAACTTGCTTTTGCTAATGCGGCAACCAATATTGAAAAGTTTGAAGTGTCGGCAACTGCAATATCTGCTATTGTTTTTGTTGGAAAAATTAATACTTTATTAATAACATGAATAACACCGTTGCTAGCTTTTATATTGGCAAAAATAACATCGCTACTGCCGTTTACTTTTATAAAACCAAACGTTTTAGAAAAATAAATAGTATTGTCATTTGCAGTACCAGCAGCCTTTATGGTTATTGCGCTGCTGGGTCCATTTGCTATTTGGTTTGCTTTTACTTTTGTGCCAAGTACATGGTATAGTAATACTGATTTTAAAAATGAAATATTAGCTGCACTGGTAATACCTGCAATATTAGCAGCATTATTAAAAGGAACTGGTAATTGTGCAAAAGCATCGTCAGTAGGTGCAAATACAGTAAGTTTAGCTTCTTCGTTAGATAGAGCTGTGGCAAGACCAGTTTTTACAACTGCTGCTACTAAACTAGAAAAATGAGGATTGGCAATAGCTATTTCTACAATGTTTTTTTTTGCTCCTTTTTCAAAATCAGTTTCACTAGTTTCTGTAAAACCCAATGCCATTGCTTCTTTATTTGCATTCGCTGGTACTAACTGTTCTAAAGCCATTGCAGAAGTTGCTGCTTTTTGACCAGTAAGGTCATTATCAAGAGATTGCTCTTGAGATAAATCTTGGTTTTTTTTACATGCAGTAAATAAAATACCTGTAAAAAATACGATGGCAATTGCTCTAGCAATTTTGTGCCATTTGAATTGTAATGTTTGCATAATTATAATTTTATTGTAGTAGTGCAAAAACAAAACCAAAATAGTTTTATGTGTATAAATTTCGCTTAAACTACTAAAATATGGAGTGAAATGCGATAATATTAGTTTGTATTGTAAACACATTAATAAATCATTATGTTTGAAAAAACTATGTGTAATTCTATGATTTTATAGGTAAAAATTTACCAAACTCAATTTGATATTTAGGGTTTGAAAATTTTATGTTTTATTAAAATTTGGAGAGAATTTTAATAATTGAGTTAAGATTTTTTCTTATCAACAAAAAAATATAATTTACACCTCTAAAATACGAACATGAAAAAAAGTATAATAATATCTCTGTTTTCAATGCTAATAACAATTACAAGTATAAAAGCACAACAGGTTATAAGAGATGTAGCAAGTGAAAAACTAGCACCTAATGCATTATCAAAAATAGTATTGCTTAAGTTATCTGCTGCTGGTTTTTCAAATGAAATATTGGGTAAGGCATATCCTATTTTTTCTGAATATTATACCTATTTGCAAACAGCTATACCTGAGGATAAACTTAAATTAATAGCCAAAAGAGATGATAATTTAAAAACAATTTTTACAGAAACGCAAATGGCTACTTGGAAAAATACAGTAGAGCCTTCCTTGCTACTTGGAAAGTAAATTAATTTTAGAATGTTTTATAAAAGCCTTCACTTGTTTGTGTGGGCTTTTGTTTTTTAATATTATACATTTATTTTTTACAAAATTAAATACTAGCGTAATGCGCCTACGCTCAAAACTTCATCAATCCTACCCTTAAGCGTTTTATAATCTGTATACCCACTTGCTACCAAATGAAATTTTGTATCTGCAGTTTGTATAAGTACGCATGGGTAGCCTGTTACTTGCAATTGCTTCATTAGTGCAAATTCGTAGTAAGCCATTTCTTTGTACTCATCACTTTTAAGTTTATCATAAAACGTTTCGGCTTGAATGCTATATTTTTCAAGTAAGTGCCTGTATGCTTCATCGTCTGTTAAATCTCTGCCTTCATTGTGCAAGGCATTCTGTAAATCATTAGCAAACTCTACAGAGCGTTTAGGATAAAATTCTTTAAATACACACATTGCAATAGCAGGTTTTTCTGAGTTTGGGTGCCAGTCACTTTCTTCGGGATTTTTTATATGCCACAAATAATCTTCGCCAAATTTTACTCCTGTAAGTTCTTCTACATTTTTATATGCATTTATAATGTAAGTAGCAGATGCGCTGATATGTGTTGATTTTTCTGGCAATATCATACCACCACTGAGCACATCTGTATGCATTATTGCTTCATAGTTATCAGCAATTTTTTTTATTATTGGGCTAAAGCCGTAACACCAACCGCAGTAGGCATCGTAGCAATAAATTAGGAGTGGTTGCATTATCTATGTTTTATTGGCTGATTTATTTTTACTTAAGTGCTTTAGTAATTTATTAAACCGTTAGTTAGTTTGAAATAACTACTAAACTTTCTTGAAAACGTAAATTTATACCAATTTAAACTCAGTTATAAAAATTATAAAGTATTTACTTACAATTCATTCACAATAAGTATAATTTAAGCATTTACTATAAAATATTTTTAGTGCAAAAAAAACAAACAATAATAATTACCCAAAGCAGCACTTTTACCCAAAAAATTGCCTTAAATTTATAGTGTAAATAAATAAACTATGACGGAAGAGCAAATGCTTGTTGGAAGTGTTAGAAATAATGCAGCTGCACAAGAAGCGTTTTATAATCGCTTTAGCCCTCGTATGCTTGGTGTTTGTTATCGGTTTGCAAAAAGTAGAGAAGATGCAGAGGATATGTTGCAAGAGGGATTTATAAAAATTTTTACCCAAATAAATCAATACAGAAACGAAGGCGCATTAGAAGGATGGATACGCAGAATAATTGTGCATACATGTATAAATGTATTGAAGAAAAATAAACGATTTGATGATACTGTTGATTTAGTAAACGCACATAGCCTGCATACAAACGAAAATTATGTACCAAGTATTTTACAAGCAAAAGAGGTAACGGAGTGCATAAGATTATTGCCTATCGGATACAGAACAGTATTAAACTTATACGCTATAGAAGGCTACTCACATAAAGAAATTGGAAGTATGTTAGAAATTGGAGAGAGTACTAGTAGAAGCCAATATACAAGAGCAAGAGCAATGCTGGAGGAAGTTTTAGTAAAAAGAAATGTTATAGAAAAGGGACAATATAAAAATAATTTTGGAAAAATAAATTCGAAAAATTAATACCTCAATATTTTTCTAAAAATTCTTTTAAACGATGGAACAAAATAATTACAGGGATGAATTTGAGCAATTTCTAAGGGGCTGCACCGACGATTTTATAATGATACCTGCAAGAAAAGTTTGGCATGGTATATATAATGATGTTCACCCAGCAAAGCGTTGGCCATCATTGGCTATAGCCTTACTAATACTCATATCTATTTTATTTGTAGGAGTATCTAATAACAATAATATAAACAATGCTTCGCAAAATGCAGCATTTGTATTCACTGCTAATAAAGCCACAGTCCACGTACCGACTATATTAAAAACAAACAGCACTAAAAATTTATTAGAAAATAATAAACAAACTAATAAATTGTTTTCAAAAAATCACAATAAAAAAGCTAGTAATAAAAACATGGAGATTTCAGTAAGCCCAGCAGATTTTCATAAA
>JANXOQ010000380.1 GCA_025357775.1 Ferruginibacter sp.
TACAAAAATAGAAGTAGGATTAATAGGAAGTTGCACTAACTCCTCTTATGAAGATATAAGCCGTGCAGAATCTTTGGCAAAACAAGTTATTGCAAAAGGCTTAAAATTAAATGCAGAATTTACCATTACACCAGGTTCGGAACTAGTAAGATATACAATTGAAAGAGATGGTTTTTTAGATACATTCGGTAAAGTGGGAGCTACCGTATTTGCAAATGCTTGTGGCCCTTGTATAGGTATGTGGGCAAGGGTAGGAGCAGAAAAGGCTGAGAAAAATACTATTGTGCATAGCTTTAATAGAAACTTTGCAAAAAGAGCAGATGGTAATCCAAATACGTTTGCATTTGTAGGTAGCCCAGAAATTGTAACGGCAATGGCTATTGCAGGTACATTAGATTTTAATCCTCTTACAGACACACTTACAAACGATAAAGGAGAGCAAGTAAAATTAGATCCTCCTTTTGGTGATGAATTACCAACGCATGGTTTTGCTGTGGAAGATGCAGGCTACCAAGCACCTGCCGAAGATGGTAGTAGTGTAAATGTAATAGTTGCAGATGATAGCAAGCGTCTACAAATTTTACAGCCATTTACAGCATGGGAAGGTACAGATTTAAAAGGGCTTAAATTATTAATTAAAGCAAAAGGAAAATGTACAACCGATCATATTTCTATGGCTGGCCCTTGGTTAAAATTCCGTGGGCATTTAGATAATATAAGTAACAACATGCTGATAGGTGCGGTAAATTTTTACAACGAAAAAACAAATAGTGTAAAAAACCAACTTACGAGTGAGTATGCACCAGTGCCGGATGTACAAAGGGCATACAAAGCTGCTCATGTGGGTACCATTGTTGTTGGCGATGAAAATTATGGCGAAGGAAGTAGCAGAGAGCATGCAGCAATGGAGCCTCGTCACCTTGGTGTGAGAGCTGTGTTGGTAAAATCGTTTGCTAGAATACACGAAACCAATCTTAAAAAGCAAGGTATGCTTGCACTAACATTTGCAGATAAAAACGACTACGAAAAATTTGAAGAAGACGATAGTATTGATATCGTTGGGTTAACATCGTTTGCTCCTGAGCAACCACTTACTTTAGTGTTGAACCATGCTAATGGAACAAGCGATGCCATACATGTAAATCATACGTATAATGCACAACAAATAGAATGGTTTAAAGCAGGTGCAGCGTTGAATATTATTAGGAAGGAGTTTGAAGCAAGTAAAGTTCAATAAAAAATTAAAAGAAATTATATTATCAAAAATTAATAAACAGCAGCTGTCATAATTTTCATCTGCTGTTTTTATTAGGTATATTTTAAAAAATATTTTTCAATAACAAAAAATAAAGAATAAATAACCTGTTGTGCGGTTAAACAGCCAATGCATGTTTTAAGTGATTGATAGGTTTGTTATTTTGATAATTAAAAGTTTGTAATACAGTAACAGCAGCCATTTTGCATATTAATCTTGTATTTAATCCTTGCAATTTTTT